>NZ_CDROCK010000008.1:0-154200 GCF_977020205.1 Pseudomonas sp. AIG
CGTGGGTGTGACGCAGCATCTGAAGGTGGGGACTGCGCAGTTTGTTGAGGCCGGGTCAGAAATCCATTACTACGCCGGCCAGAAGGTTGTGGTCGAAGGCGCAATGGAACTCACGGCCAAGGCTGGTGGGAGTTTTGTGAAGGTCGATGCGGGTGGCGTGACCATCAGCGGTGCGGAGGTGAAGATCAATACCGGCGGCTCGCCTGGGGTCGGGACGCCTGCGGCACCATTGTTGCCGGGGCCGATGAAGGTAGCGGATGCGGATAAGGCTGGTAAAGCACCACTCCCCGCCCGACTGAATGAGTCAGGTATCACACCGTTGTGCGGAAAACAGAGTAACGGCGCTTGCAGCCGTAAGGATTGCACATGCATGTAAAAGCGCTGAGCGCTCTGCTGGCAGAGCCTCGCTACAACTTTACTGACCTGCCGGCTGCGAGCGAGTCGCTCTGCTTCATCATTGACCAGGGGCTTCAGCCGCAAGCCTTGAGTAAACTCTACCGAGTAGGCGAACCGGTGGTTTCTCAAGGGCTGTTTTTCGGCACTGACTTCGCAGAGATTCCTGATGGCCCCCTGTGGCTAGTGGCCCCCAAGGGCAGCAAAGTGGCAAACGTAGCGGCAAAACTTTGTGAGGAACGCTTTTCGGGAATTGCGATCTCAACACCTGATCCTGAACAAGCATTGGCTCATGCGCGCTGGTTGCTCCGAGCCAATGACGGTTCAGGTGGGCAGAGCTTGTTGAGCTTTCACAAACCGAGTCTGTGGGCAGCGCTGACTTATACAGCTGGGAAAACCTTCGACCAGTTGCTGGGTTGCTGGAGCGCTGTCTACTGCCCTGCGCCGATACATTTCGGTCAGCAGCGCGGTCCATGGTTGGCCTGGAAAGCCAACGAGGAATCGACGTGGCTTGGTGATAAAGCGGCATTCAACCTTCCTGAGGCTACCGCGCAAGTTCAAGCGCGTCTGGGATGGGTTTATTGGGTGGATGAGGAATACGCAGCGTTTGAAGAGCCAGATGATGAGCGCTTGAACGACATCGCTGACAACCTCGACCTGCTGCTCAAAAGCAATATTTATGACGGTGATCACCTGCTCAAGCTTGGCCACGCCGTGAACGGTCCGCTATTTGAGACACAGCCCGAGATCATGGCGATCCTGCAATCTAAGGACGAGTCGTTTATCAAAGTAGATCGGCTCCTGGAATCAGCCGCCGTCGCCCAACGTTAGGGCGACGCGACAACAGAACGGAATCACCATGGAAATCACGAATCACGCCGTCATGCCCGGCGAAACCCTGGGCCAGATCGCTTCGCGCTACAACAGCACCGTGGCTCAACTTCGCCAGCTCAACCCCTTCATCACAAATGCGGATAACGTCAAAGTCGGCTGGAACCTGAGCGTACCAAAAAGCGCTCAAGCAGCCGCCGCGCCTGCCGCTCAGCCGGCCGCCGCGCCGCAAGCGCCTGTGCAGGCAGCCCCGGAAGCGCCCACTCAGTGTTCCGCTGAAGATCTGGTAAAACTGGATCCGGTCAAGGACGCTCCAAACCAGAATTCAAAAACCTTCATACCCCATGAGCGTGGGTGCAATACAAAGTTTGCCAGCGCGATTTATGCAACCGAAGAACAAGAGTTCTGGCTGCTCCCAGAACGTGCAAGGTCCGCCATCAAAGAATCGATGTTCGCGCTCGATAAAATGATTGCCCCCAGCAAACCACGTGATGCACGCCTGAACGGGCTGCAGGAATCAGGTTTGCTGGAATACTTCCTTGAGCCCAAGTTGAGCAACTTCCTCACGGGCGAGAAGCGTACGCGAATGGAAGAGTTTGAAGCGATGGGGGATGAGATCGAAATCGATCCCGCCACCGCCAAAAAGAGGCAAAACGAAGCTAACGGAAACAAACCGGCAGCGGCTCCTGCACAGTCTCCTCAAGAGGACACCGCGCAATCGCGCATGGACCGTCTAACGGCAGACCTGGCTACTGACCAGGACGTCCACAAAGCCTATGCCGATTTTTACAAGCGGAGGGCTGAGTGGCATGCGCTGAAAAAAGAAGCGGTAGCGGCCGCGAAGCTGGAAGGCTACACCTACGAAAGCGGCTCGCTCTATTCCAAAGAGGCGATTGAGGCGCGCGCACGGGTGCAGGCTTATCTGGAGGCTCGCAAGAAACTTCTCGGCAACAAAGACTTCAAGCAGGTCCCGCTGGAAGACGTTGCGAAAGCCCTGGCGGAAAAGAAAAAAAGCTACGAAAACATCTGCAGCGGCATGAATGACTGCACCGCCGATCTGGTCGGGTATGTCTTGACGCTCTACAAAAACGCCGATGCGCTTGATTACCATGCTTACACTGAATCCATTATCAAAGCGTCTGAATACGGCATTGCACTTCCAGAATTCGCGCTGATCAGTGACGGCCTTCCTTCCGGTATCGAACAGTTCAAACTGTATCTGGATACCGAGAAAGAGCAGGCGGAAGTTACAGCGCAGCTTCAGGAAAAATACAAACGCTGGATCGAGGCAACAGGCCAGAATGCGCAAGCACCAGCGGGCCTGGTTGATGTGGAACGGACCAAATGGGATAGCCTGCAAAAGACCAAAGACGACCTTCAAGCAAAAGCCCAAAGCAATGTCAGCAACAGCAAGCCTGCGCGTTATCTGATTTGGGACCCGGAAGAGTTCCAGCCAAAACCGGTCGACCGCATGGTGAAACCGGGCTTTCCGCTGCGCGAGGTGAGTCTTTCGGATGCCAAGGGCACGCCCCTGGGCTGGTTCAGCATGGCGAACCTGAAAGACGCAAAAAAGATCATGAAAGAGGATTCAAAAAACGCGGCCGGCGCAATAAAAAAGGTAGGTAAAAGTTTGCCTGCGGACGCTACCGAAGGCTCCGATAAAAACAGTGAAATCAACTCGTTCCGCCAATGGCTTCTAGATCAGGGCGCCATAAAGTTCAGCGATCAGGTCGGCGACTGTTTCGATGCAAGAGGCTGGTTCAAAGCCAAAGACTTTTATGCTTACTTGAAAAAGCAAGGCTATGAGGTCACTGAACTGGAAGACGACGCGACCCTTACCAACTGGGGCAATCACCTTCAGCAACTGGTTTTCAAGAAAAGTGTGCGCGGCAAAGTAAGACTCTTTGATGCCAGTCCTCAGGCGCAATTGGTCCGCTGCCTGACACCTCCACAGCCAAACATTCACGGCGAAGTAAAGCTCGAAGGCCCCAAAATGTCTGCCGCCGAGGGCTTCCAGATATCTGGCGAGATGGGACTGAGCCTCGACCTCGCCCGTGGCGAAGTTCAGTTGATGAAAGTCGACATGCCTGCCAAAGCCAGCGCTCAAGAAATCACGCTTGATTACTTGCTGGACGGCAGCCCGCAAAAAATGAATTTCGGCCGCTTCTCCTTCCACTTTGGTGTGAAGGCATGGGGTTACGCCGGCGCATCGTTGCTGTTAGCCGGCAGCGTCGAGTTGAGCCCGATCTTCGGCAACGTCAAGTACGGGGCGTCACTGAGCCCGGTAAAACGCGCACAGCGTGAAGATGCTTCGGCAAAAGAAGAACGCTCCGATCACGCTGCCGCCAAACAAGCCAAGGCCGACAGCGGCGACAACAGCCCTACTCCCGATCTTGAACACAAGTCGAAATCCGGCACCTACGCCGATACCAAAAGCACAGATCAACTGCGAGGCGGACGCTTCGCCAAAGTGCAAGTCGAAAACGGCGCAAAAGCCAGCTTCAATGTGTTTGGAGGCTTGCAAGCCGCGATTGAACTCACCGGAGTAATGAACTGGGCACCGCCCAAAGAACTCGTCGCCCTGCGCACCGCGCCAACGATGGGCGTTGGCAGCGCTAAAGACGCGAAAAGCGCGAATCCATGGCTGACGTTAGCCAAGCTGAGCGGCTCCGTTGGAGTCGCGTTAGGTGCGGGCTTTCAGGGAACGGCGCAGGTGTCTCTGGATAAGGGGCGGTTTATTCTGAACCTGAAGGCCGCGGTAGTGCTGGGTCCGGGTGCTAACGGTAGCTTTAAGTTTGAGATTGGTTATGAGGCGGTGGTTGATCTCATCAATTTGTATCGCAAAGAGTTGCATAAGACCAAAGGCCGTAAAGTCGAGTGGATGGAGCCTGAGGCGGGTGAATATGCATCTGCGCTAAACGCATTGGGCGCTGCCGGTTTGAACGTGACGATGGCGTACATGCTGCGTTGGGATGTTGTGATGAATCTTTATCAGGCGTTGACTCGTAGTGGCAAGGGTGGTCCGATTGCGGATGCAATTATGGTGGACGGCGATGAACAAGCCTTAGAGGAATGGTGTGTTAACGCTATCCCTGATGCGTTAGGGCCACTTCTCAAGACACTTATAAGTCCTCCAGAAGCATTCACGATTAAAGCATTTGACTCAAAAGATGCCACAGGTGGGCAACCACGAGAATACGATCAATCCCAAGCGTATGCCCTGCAGCAAAGAGCTATTGCACGTATCTTAGGTTGGATAGTGAAGAACGCAAAAAAAACAAACTCTATTGACAAAGCCCAACGTCAATTTGAGCTTGCGTGCATGTCAATGAACGAATTTGGTATAAAAGACACTGATGCAGAACTGAGTTATTGCAAAAATCGGTCGGAGTTGGACGCATTCATGTATTCCGGTTCTCGCGACCTGTTTTCTGACAGAAGTACCAAAGCACGAGAAAATTATAAGGCGGACGTTGCCTTACTTGGCGCCAATCTTTCCGACTTCTGCACGAAAAACTATATAGCGATACCAAGCTACTCACCTAGCGGCGCCACACCCTATTTAAAGAACTACTAGCCAATGGCATTCAAAATGAAATCCAAAAAAATCAAATTTTTTCAAATCGGAATTTTATTCTCCGCCCTCTTATTTATCAACGTATCAATCGCTTCATCTCCAGCGCTCCCTGACAAAATACAAAATGGCATACTTTTATATAATCAGTTGAAAATCGATGCAGCATTACCCCAACTTAAAAAAGAGGCTGAAAGCGGAAAAACCGAGTCACAGTACTATCTCGGAGAAGCCCTTCGAAAAAGAAATCGTTACATGACTCCAGAGGCGCAACATTGGTATGAAGCGGCAGCAAAAAACGGAAGCATTTACGCGATGATTCAGTTAGGTCGAAGCAGTCACGACCTTTGCCAGACAATGAAAAACTGCCCTCCAAGCCAGAAAACGCCAGCCGAATGGTTCAGTAACGCTAAGGACTTGGCACTTCCAAAGGCAAATGCGGGCGACCCCGAATCTTTATACTTGATGTATGAAATAACACTGGATCACGAATGGCTGGAAAAATCTGCGAATGCTGGTTATCCGCTTGCTCAATACTGGATGGCCGTGAGCGAGCGCCAAGGCCGGGGGTTCTTTCTGATTCCAGGAAAACGCGAAGAGTCCGTCCGTAACTGGTTAAAGCTTTCGTCTGAAGGCGGTTATTCGAAAGCAATGAACTCCTACCTTGAAATTCTATATAGAGAAGGAGATATGGAAAGTGTCCGCCACTGGCTAGAAATTGCTGCAGAAACTGGCGACCAAGAAGCGGTAAGTAACTATGGTGCCTACATCTCGCACACCCCCGACAAAGTTGGCTATCCACTAGACGTGGTGAAGGGATACGCTATTTTCACTTTACTGAAAGAGCTAAATGGAAATGGGGGAGTAGAAGAATATGCCGACCAGAAAATCGAAGAAATTGCAGAGAAAATGACACCAGAACAAATTGAACAGTCAAAAACTGTGGCGCAAGAGTGGAAAGCAACCCACCCACCACTTTCGTTCTTCCCCGACAAACTCAGCAACTGATTCCTTTTTTATGGAGTTTAGGGAGATGCGTACCGCCGAATTTCATATTGGTGAGGAACCGCTCCCTAACATCCGCAGTGAAGAAGCACCACTCATGAATTCGGCACGAATACCAATGAAACTGATGACCGCCACGTTAACGTTGTTAACCCTGATATCAACTCAGTCATTTGCGCTTACGCACGAACAGAAAGTCGATCTTGAAGGGGTGCGCCATTGGCTTCAGTCAGCAGCTGAAACGGGTGATCAAAAAGCAATTAGCAGTTATGGCTCTTACATTGCCCATGCACCCGACCAAGTTGGTTATCCCCTCGATCTTGTTAAAGGTTATGCACTGATTAGCCTTCTGAAAGAGCTGGATGGTGGAGGCACTATTCAAGATTTCGTTCAAGATACTCTCGAAGAAATTGGAAGCAAAATGACATCTCAACAGATAGAAAGCTCAAAAGCTGTCGCTGAGGAATGGAAAACCACTCACCCACCGCTCTCCTTCTTTCCAGAGAAACTTGGCACATAACATGGTTGAAACATTAAAAATTCAAGCAAGGAATAATTAAGCGTCATCTAAAATACTAAGTTTCTAGATCTCAAGCCAGGACCCGAAGGCTACATGATCGATATTTTGAAAGATACACACCTCAGAAAAAGATGGCGACGACGAAAAATAGTTCTTAGTGTGGTGGCTTTACTATTTTGCTACGCCACCCCGAAAATTCTGGAGCTACTACGTACCCCTGGTGCCATGCTGACGTCATCGAATTACACGGATCGCCCAATTTCTTTCTTTTCAGTAAATGATTTTGGGGGTGGCAATCTTTCTGCAATGGGCGGCGGAGGGATTGTTTGTTGCAGGAAAATCGAAGGGAAATCGGTTCGGGTTACCTGGACTCTCGGCCGAACTGGCGATCAGCTAAGGAAAGGTGTGCAGAAAGAATATCACGAGTTAAACGTGCCTCTACCTCATCGAGCACGAGGCGATGATTATCTGCACGTTCGTTTTTTACCCGGAAACGCAGTTGAGCTGAAATGGAGTTCTAACTTGATCAGCCCATTTGATTCTGAACCGAGTACGACCGGTCCTTAACTGATCGGCATTGTCATTCTCAAAACAGAATCCAGCCGTAGAATATAAGTACAACTCTCTGCTTTGGACCTTATGCGCGTGATAGATATTGCTGCGGACGCCAGCCGGAAACACACATGGCGACGAAGACGAATAGCCCTAGCTGTACTGGCATTGCTGCTTAGCTACGCCCCCCCCAAAATCCTCGCACTGTTCCGCACGCCAGGTGCAATGATGACTTCGGAAAACCACTTGGAGCGACCGATTTTCAGTTTCTGGGTCAATGGATTTTGGGGTGGGAACCTTTTTGCCAAAGGTGGCGGTGGGATAATGTGCTGCTCCAAATTTGAGGGAGACACAGTCAAAGTCACCTGGATATTGGACATGACCAAACAGCAGCAAATACAGGGCGCGGTAGAAGAGCGCCATGAAGTTCAGCTTTCGCTTCCCCAGCGCGGCCCACACGATGAGTACCTGCATGTGCGCTTCGATCCGGGTAATAAAGTACGGCTCGGATGGAGTCCTGACTTGTTTAGCCCATTTGAATCCCGACCAACCAAAGCTGTTTCGGAAAGCAGTGAGGCGCAGTAAGAATATGCGATTCAGCGAGGTGCCCATGTCCGATCATGGAGATATTGATCTGCGTGAAAGTGCTGGTGGCTGCCTTTCTGACTTTTCTAGCTTATGAGCGAATTCGTGCGCCCGGTGCTGCCCTTGCCACGCTGAAACACGGGTCGTTTCTCACTCCGTCCCGTGGTTGCGTCCTGTCAATTTCTCATCAAACCGGCGCCTTCCAACTCAACATCTGCTGCTGCGCCACCTGCAGCAAATCATTGCCATCCTGCGTCAGCAGGTACAGCGCATGGGTGATGTGTGGAATGTCTTGCACGTCGGCGTGCTTGAAGCACAAGCAATGCAAGGTTTCGAGCAGGTCAGCGGCGGCGCGGATGCGCTGGACGGCGGCCTCGAGGATGTCTTTCGGGTTGGCTTGGGTGTCGATGAGCAGCGTCGGGGTTTCGGTGACGTTGCTGCTGAGGGGGAGATAGCGGTTTTGTAGCAGTTTAATTATTGGCATTTTGATTACTCAACTGTATTAGAAGGTAACCGCCATAGCCGTGACCAAACGGTGGGAGGCGGCCGTGTACAGGCTTGGTCAACCGAGAACAGTTCAAAACTCAGCTCGCCCGAAGGCGTCCTGCACACAGCTGCCATAGCAATGCACTCCACGGATCAAGAAATCCGAGCGGTGCAAATGATGGCACATATGCAATGAACTTTTCTCAGGTGACCAAACCCGAACCACTGATTTTGCAGCGGCAACCGACAATACCCGCCCCGCTCCAGCCGCCGAAAGCAGACAAGGCACCAGCCTTTGTAGGAATTCGCCAAACATCCCGAAGAAAACCACCCCACTCCCTGACAGCCGGCGTTCAGCTTGGTTAACCATCCCTTAACGCCGTGGTCAAAAACTCTACTGAACCGCACGCCCTCAGCCATTCTGGCTGTTGCCCAGTGCGGCAGGTTCGGGTGCATCACGCCGAACTCTAGAACCGCCACTCGGGAGTCCTTTCATGAACATTCGTCCTTTATTGCTCACCGCCGCTCTCGCCTGCACCGCGTTTGCCGGGCTGGCCCAGGCCAATGACACCTCTGCCACGTCCAAAGCCGTGCCGTATGAGTACGGCATGCCGCTGCAGGTGGCCAAAGTGGTGTCGTTGACCGAGCCGCCAACGCAACTGTGCAAAGTGGTTACGGCCGACATGAAGTACATCGACAACGCCGGTAAGCCTGAGGAAATCAGCTACCGGAAATTGTCTGACGCATGCAACTTCCAGAACTGACAGAAACGTCTGATTTGCGGGTTTGCGGTAGGCGTGGGGAGTTTCGGCGGTTATGCTCGGAGCCCTCCTCACTGCCGCAAGGATTCGCCATGCAGTTGTCGTTTCGCACGTTGTCGGGCTTCACGTGTTCGTTGTGTTTTTTACTGGCGCTGGCCTGGGGCGTTTTCCCGGAGAGCCTGCTGGCGATCTGGAGCATCGAGTATTCCGACGCTGCCGGGTTTGTCGCGCGGCGCAGTGCGGTGCTGTTTGCGGCATTGGGGGTGATGTTTTATCTGGTGCGCAATGCACCGCCGTCGCTGGGGCGCAATGCGCTGAGCAACGGGTTTATCGTCGGCTGTTTTGGTTTGGCTGTACTGGGGTTTGCGGAATGGCTGAACGGCCATGCCGGCCCCGGGATTTTGCTCGCGGTGCTGGTCGAGTTCGCGCTGGGCCTTGGTTTTGTGCAGGCCCGGCGCGTGACGGTCGAACTGGGTGAAACGGTGCGTTAGACGACTCTGGAGCGTGGGCTGTAGTGATGTTGCACCGTTTGCTGGTTCAGATCCGATCGCAGCCCGGCGATCAGTTCGTTGATTTCACGACAGCCATTGAGATGGCTGGCGTCGATGCCACTGACCAGCAGATCGACCTGATCGGTCTGGTGATCGCCGAAAACCTTGACGGTCATCGACAAGTCCGGCGACAGCGTGCACTGGCAGCGTTTCGGCAGAAAACTGCTTTCAATGATATTGCGTAGTTCCAAGGCAGACAGAAACATGGCGAAACCCTCTCCTTACTTTGAGATGCCAATCAAGTATTCACGCTGACCGTTGCTGCCCCTGCACGGGTGTGTCCCCGCTGTTTCCTTGGGTGCGACAAGCGGTGGTACTGCGAAATGCCCATTGGAGTGTAGGCGCCCAAGGCCGGTGCGCCGCACTGAAAAGACGCATAAAGCGTGCCTTTCATCGGTTCATTTTCACCCTCATGAAATCAAGCACTTGGCGGCGGTGCCAGTATTTGGCTACTTGCAAATTGCAAGAATGGCCTCGGCGGGTACTGCAATTTGCAACTCGACGCTGGTTTGCAATCACGGCCCATGACGGTAAGAATGCCCGTCATCCACCCTACACCCGCACGGAGGCTTCCATGGGTTCTTTCCGCGTTTACGCGACCACCGGGCTGATCATCGCCAGCCTGTCCACCCTCGCCCACGCCGCCAAGCTTGAAGACGTTGCGCCGTACCCAAAGGCTGAAGCCGGGTTCACCCGCCAGGTCATTCACTTGCCCAAGCAAGAGCAGGAAGAAAACTTCCAGGTGGAAATCCTCGCTGGCAAGACTCTTGAAGTGGACTGCAACCGTCAGCGTTTGGGCGGTGTTCTCGATGAGAAGAATCTTGAAGGCTGGGGTTATCCGTTCTATCGACTGGAAAAAGTCATCGGGCCGATGAGCACGATGATGGCCTGCCCGCCCGGCAGCCAGAAGAAACGCGCGTTCGTGCCGGTCGTCGGTGATGGTTTCATGCTGCGTTACAACAGCAAGTTGCCAGTCGTGGTGTATGCGCCGTCGGACGTCGAAGTGCGTTATCGCGTCTGGTCGGCGTCGGACAAAGTCGGTACAGCCCTGCAGGAATAACCCGAACAAGGAGTGCGTCGTTTGATTACCTGCCACGTCCGATATGTCATTGATCCGTACCAATTGCCCGAGTTCGAGGCCTACGCCAAGGCCTGGCTCGGCATCGTCGAGCGCTTGGGCGGCACGCATCACGGCTACTTTTTGCCGTCCGAGGGCGCGAGCAACATCGCTTATTGCCTGTTCAGTTTTCCGTCACTGGCGGATTACGAGAGCTATCGGCACATCGCGATGACTGATCCGGAAAGCACGGCATTGGTTGCCAGCCTGGTCGAGAAGAAGTTCATCGTCAGCTACGAGCGCAGCTTCCTGCGCCCGTTGCTGCCGTAAGCCACTTCACGCCGAGACGCTGCAGACTGCGGCGCGCTCGGCAACATGGCGCAGGCTGTCGAAGTTGATATTGGCGCCCGAGTCGATCGCCACGAATGTCTGCTCGCGCACCCCGGTTCGCGCCACGTATTGCTTTATCCCGGCAACGGCCAGGGCGCCGGAAGGTTCGGTGATCGAGCGGGTATCGTCGTAGATGTTCTTGATCGCCGCGCAGAGGTCGTCATTGCTGACGGTGATCACTTCGTCGACGCAGAAGCGGCAAACCTCAAACCCGAACGCACCGATCTGCGCTACCGCCACACCATCGGCGAAGGTGCCGACATTGGGCAGCACGACACGCTGATCGGCTTCCAGCGCAGCCTTCAGGCACGCGGAGTGTTCTGATTCGACGCCGATGATGCGCACTTCCGGGCGCAGGTATTTGACGTACGCCGCGATGCCGGCGATCAGACCGCCACCGCCCACCGGAACAAAAATCGCATCCAGCGAACCTTGATGCTGACGAAGGACTTCCATCGCCACGGTGCCCTGCCCCGCGATCACCTCCGGGTCATCGAACGGAGACACGAAGGTGCGCCCGCTCTGTTCCGCCAGTTGCAGCGCATGGGCCAGTGCGAACGGGAAACTCTCGCCGTGCAGCAACGCTTCAGCGCCACGACTGCGCACACCCAGCACTTTCAATTCCGGCGTTGTCGCCGGCATGACGATGGTCGCCGTGATCCCCAGTTCGCGTGCTGCCAGCGCCACGCCTTGCGCGTGATTGCCGGCCGAGGCGGTGATTACCCCGCGCGCCTTTTGCTCCTCGGTGAGTTGCACCAGTTTGTTGTAAGCGCCACGGATCTTGAAAGAGAACGTCGGTTGCAGGTCTTCGCGCTTGAGCAGAATCCGGTTGCCCAGCGCCTCCGACAGCGCCGGCGCCGCTTGCAAAGGCGTGCGCACCGCGAGCTCGTACACCGGCGCGGCGAGGATTTTTTTCACGTAGTGCTCAAGCAGGCTTTGCTGATCGTATGTGTAACTCATGAACATCTCCTTGGCAGAATTCACACGGTCCCTGTAGGAGCTGCCGGAGGCTCGGGCCGCGATCAGACGATCTTTTGATTTTGTTTTAGAAAAATCAAAGTCAAAAGATCGCAGCCTTCGGCAGCTCCTACATGAGCCACATTTCAAAAACCCAGGAGACAGAAAGTAAAAACCCGCCTCTAGGGCGGGTTGGGTGCTGCAGTCGTGAGCTAGCCCGCCAAATGAGGAATGGCGGTAATAATCATTGGCTGGCAACGCGATACAGTCGAAGTCATGGGCTGGAAATTAGCCTGCGCGGTGCTGGCAAGTCAATGGCCAATTTTGCGCGGTGGCGTTAGTCTGGCGACTCTCTCATCACACCAAGGAAGGATTGCATGATGTCGATCGCCCTGCCCCTCACGGCTTTGCTCGCGTTTAGTGGTTATACCGTTTCGGTGATGCTCCAGGCTGAACAGTCGTTGATCGATTTTGGCATCAGCCTGATGTCGCGACCCGATACCGCGCAGGTGGTGATTGATCTGTATCTGCTGGCCACGCTGGCGGGCGTGTGGATGGTCAAGGATGCCCGGTCGCGTGGCCAGTCGGTTTGGTCGGTAGTGCCTTACTTGTTGCTGACGGCGGTTTTTGTCTCGGTTGGGCCGTTGTTGTATCTGGTGGTGCGTGGGGTTCGCGAGCGGCGCAAGGCGGTGGAAAAGTGCAGCCAGATACTATGAACACCTGAAAACCCTGTAGGAGTGAGCCTGCTCGCGATAGCGGAGTGTCAGCCAAAAATGAGGTGACTGACACTCCGCTATCGCGAGCAGGCTCACTCCTACACTGGAATGTCGTGGCATTCAGCCCTTTTTTACGGCAACGAACGCGGCGGTTTCGTAAGGCACTGTCACCACATCCCTGCCGCGTAACTCAGGCTCGGCGACAATCAACGCACCAATCTGCTCATCAACCTTGGCCCGTTGCTCCTGCGGCAGCGCGGCGATGAAACTGGTCGAGCGCACGCGGTTGAAGATCACGTCTTCCGGCGAGCCGGTATGGCCATGGTGAAACCGTTCGACTTGCAAAGGCGCGAACGCCGGGTGCGGAAACGCTTCGCGCCAGGCACCTGAGTAGTAGCGCGGCGTGTCACCTTCCAGCGCATTGACGATGGCGTCCAGTTTTGGCACCCAACTCACCTGCGTGTCGCGCAGGTTCCAGATCAGCCCCAACTTGCCACCGGGCTTGAGCACCCGGGCGATCTCCGTCAGCGCCTCGGCACTGGCGAACCAATGAAACGCTTGCGCGCAAATCACCACATCAACGCAAGCGTCGGGCAACGGCAAGTCAGTCGCCGTGCCGCTCACGGCGAGCACTTCAGGCCAGGCGTGCGAGAGTTTTTCCAGCATCTGCGCCACGGGCTCCACGGCAATCACCTGCGCGCCCGTCGCCACCAGACGCCCGGTGAACTTGCCAGTGCCGGCGCCCAGATCGATCACGGTTTTGTGCCGATCCAGACCCAGCCTCACATTCAGCCACTCAGTCACCTGCGGCGGATAGTCCGGCCGCCCTTTGACGTAAGTCTCGGCAGCGGTTTTATAACCGGCAGCGGCTGAATGATGGACGTGATCGGTCATGGCAACTCTCCTTGCGGCAAAACATCGGATCGACGGCAGACGCTCCCGAGCATAGCGCTTGAATTTACCCCTGCCCTGAACAGTCACTGACAATGCAATGAATAAAAATTCACCCTTGGGTGTTAACTCAATATTACCCATGAGGATGACCCATGCACCCTGCTACCAATGATCTGCCCGTTCGTTACGACCGCCTGACCATGAGCCTGCACTGGTTGACCGCCCTGTTGGTGATCGGTCTGTTCGCCTGCGCACAAATCTGGGAACAACTGCCCAAAGGCACGCCGTTGCGCAAGGAGTTGCAAGCCTTGCACATCTCTTTCGGCATTTTGCTGACGGTGATCGTGATTGCCCGGGTGTTCTGGCGACTGTTCAAGGGCCGCCGATTGCAGGCGGCCAATCAGGGAGCGTTGAACATTCTGGCAAAAACCGCGCATCTGGCCCTGTATGCGTTGCTCTTGAGTCAGATTGTGCTGGGTTTTCTGTTGCGCTGGGCGCAGGCAGAACCTTTCAACTTCTTTGGTCTGTTCGATGTCCCAACCTTGATCGCCTTCGATAAAAGCATGAAGTCGACCTTCGGAGGCCTGCATGAACAAGTGGCGTGGGCCATCATTATTCTGGCGACACTGCATGCCGTCGTTGCCCTGGTGCACCACTATGGCCTGCGCGACAACACCTTGCGCCGCATGTTGCCGGGACGCCTATCGAACTGAAGCGCCTCTTTCACTCTGGAGCCTTGCCCATGACTATCCGTTCCGTTATGTTCGCCGCCCCGTTGCTGCTGGTCGCCGCGATGTCCAGCCAGTTGGCCTTGGCCAATGGTGATGAAGACGCGCCGGTGCAGAAACCCGAATGCCCGAAAGGCCAGGTCTGGGACAGCAAAACGCAGAAGTGCGTGCTGCAAACCAGCAGCCTGCTGCCGGACGCTGACCGTACCGATTACGCCTATCGCCTTGCCAAGGTCGGTCGTTACGAAGAAGCCCTGGCACTGCTCGATACGCTCAAGCAACCGAACACCGCCAAGGCCCTCAACTATCGCGGTTACGCCACGCGCAAACTGGGGCGCACGGATGAAGGCATCGGTTATTACCTGCAATCGGTGAAACTCGATCCGCAATACGCGCAAGTGCGCGAATACCTCGGCGAGGCCTATGTGATCAAGGGCCGCGTCGATCTGGCGCAGGAACAGTTGCAGCAGATCCAATCGATTTGCGGCACGTCCTGCGAGGAATACCAGGACCTGGCCGAAGCCATCAACGGCTCATCGAAAACCTGAGCATTTAGAAAGGACAGCCATCATCGTCAGCGATCAGGCATTCAGAGCAGAACTCGGACAGCATCTGGCGCGACTGTGGCGCTACGGTTTGCTGCTGTCGCGCAATCGGCACGTCGCCGAGGATCTGGTGCAGGCGACCTGTGTGCGCGCGCTGGAACGCGCCGGTCAATACGTCGCCGGCACGCGCATGGATCGCTGGTTGCTGAGCATTCTGCATTCGATCTGGCTCAATGAAGTGCGCGCTCGTCGCGTGCGTCAGGGTGCGGGACAGGTCGATGCCGACGGCCAACTGGCGTTCGATGGCGAGTATGCGGCACAGACTCACGTCATGGCCGCGCAAGTGATTCGCCGCGTCGACGCCTTGCCGGAAACCCAGCGCGAAACGGTGTACCTGGCCTATGTCGAAGGCTTGTCTTACCGCGAAGTCGCCGAGATCCTGCAAGTGCCGATCGGCACGGTGATGAGCCGCCTGGCCGCCGCCCGCCTCAAACTCGCTGAATACCCGCCGTTGCAGGCTGTGCCGAAATCCACCGAAGGAGACCGTTGATGAACACACCTTCGGATGAACAACTGGTCACCTACCTCGACGGCGAACTCGACCGTGAATATCGCGACCAGCTCGACGATGCGATTGCCGAGGACTCACTGCTGAGCCTGCGCGTGCAATGGCTCAGCCGCAGCAACCTGCCGTACAAGAACGCCTATGACGAACTGGCGCAACAGGCACCGCTGGATCGCCTGCAAGCGCGGCTGGATGCGATTCCTTCACCACAGCGTCCGGGCTTCAACCGCCGCTGGTTTATCGGTGGCGCCGCCGCAGCGCTAGTGGCCGGTGGCGTGTTGGCTGACCGGTTATTCCTCGGCTGGCATGCCGCGCAATCGAACAACTGGCGCGCATTGGTCGGCGATTACATGGCGCTGTACGTGCCGCAGACGCTCGATCATCTGCCCACCGACGAAGCTTCCCAACGCGCGCAATTGCGCACGATTGATGCACGCCTTGGCCTGAACCTTTCGCCAGCGACTTTGAAGCTGCCGGGTGCCGAATTCAAACGGGCGCAAATGCTTGAGTACGACGGCGTGCCGATTGCGCAGATCGTGTATCTGGACGCGAAACATGGGCCGCTGGCGCTGTGCGTGACCCGCTCAAACAGCGGCAGTCAGCCGCTGGCCCATGAGCGTCGGCATGAGATGACCGTGGTGTACTGGACTGAACGTGAGCATGCGTGGATGTTGATCGGGCGTAACTCGGCGGCAGAACTGGAACAGCATGCGGGACTGTTACGCTCACAACTACTGAAAGCGTAAGAAAGCTACAGGCCTTCGCCGTCTCGAGATCGCGTACACCGAGCGCTGAAGATGGCGACTGATCCAGCGCTTTCGCGAGCAGGCTCGCTCCCACAATGTCCGTGTCGGACACGAAACCTGTGAAAACCACTGAACCTGTGGGAGCGGGCTTGCCCGCAAACGCGGCGGTCAAGGCGAAAGCCTGATGCTGATCGGTTACAACCCGCCATCACTGCTGCAAGGCATGGCCCAGAGGCTGATCAGTAATCAACTTTGATGCGGTCCACGGAGAACCAGTCGGCAGTCGGACAGTTGATCCTGATGGTTTTGATTGCAGACGCAGCAAACAGCACACTCATCGGCACGCCGTAGGACGAGCCCAGCTTCTTGCTGCCGAGCAAGGTCTTGTCGGCAGAAAAATACTCTACAACGCTGTTCTCGTAGTTGACACTCACCTGCCAGAAGCTGATTCGCGTACAGGCTTTCTTCAGTTCCAACTCAACCACGACCGGTTCTGTGCTGAAGGCATCGCGACCAATGCTCAATACCTGGCCGTCAATCCGCCCCGGAAACGACGCACCGATTTCGTCACGGGGCATGATTGCGCATTCACCGCTGCCTGAGACGAAAGTGAACTGCAGGCTCGCGGTTTCCATCACACCGCCCTTTTTCACGGCTTGCGCCGGGGCAAGGGCGAAATCTTCCAACAGCGTGGCGGGCAGATTCAGAACCTCGTACTCAACCCTTTGAAACAGCACCGCCTCGCTGTCGTCCTTGTTTCCCGCAAACGCCACCCTCAACTCGACCGATAGCATGCTGCCCGGTTTGAACTTCAGCAGCAGTTCACGAGGCAGGGTATTGTCCAGGCCGGCAATGACTTCGGGCGCCGTCACCGGGGCTTCGCGGGCGATCGGAATTTCATAGGGCAAATCGTCGTGACCGGTGCCATACACGCGAAACCAGCGTAACTGCCCGACAGCCATTGCCGGCCAAGGTTTGCAGGTCGCCTGACCCGGGCCGGTAAATGCACCCAGATCAAGCGTATTGCCCAGACTTTGAGGAATATCGGGGCTTGGCAGACGCCTGTCGGCAGGCTCGATACGCCGCACGATGACATCGCGTACGGCAGACATTCGAGTACCTGCGCCCTGTATCAACTCCCACGACAGCTTCATCGTTTTACCGTGATTAGCCGCCAGCACCTGCGGTGTGATCAGGAACCTTGCACGTTGACTCTGATTGAACCTGACCGGTTGAAAATGCGGTGAACCAAGCCCTGCAACGCCATCAAGCACAAGCCTGGCCATATCGCCCTCGCCTGCATCCTTAAAGTCGACGCGCGCGTAGACGCCCTCAGCAAACCCGAGTGGATCCAGCTCATAGCCACTGCCGACCAATGTCGGCGGCGGCAGGTCTGATGTCGCGGCACCGACAATACTGACGGTGATCGCCTCTGAACGATCCAGTGCAATACCGCCGCTCACCCGCGTGAAATAGAAAACGGCCGTGCCACCGGCGGCGACAGCAAAATACTTGTTTGGCACGGGAATCGAGTACATGAACGGTGTGTTCTTCACCGTTTCGGTCAGTGTCAAAAACCCCTCGCTACCCGTCGCATCACGAAAGCGCGCGCTCAACTGAATCTCATCGCCTTTCAACCAAGTGCGGGATACATAAACCTGGGCGGTGGCCGCCCGGCCATCGAGCTTTTGCAGGTCAATGGTATCCGGGTCATCCTCAGCGTCGGCGGGATCCTCACTGATAATCGGCGCTTCGTACCAATTGCCCTTGAGGTTGACGTAAAGGAACTGACTTGCCGAGTCTGGATTGTTCGTATCCGGGCCATTGCCCACACAATCGAGCACGGTGTAACTCACACGAAAATCCGGGCTGTCGCCCGCCGCGATAAAGGTTGCCTCATCAATGGTGATCACCAGCGGTTGACCGAGGTCCGCTTCAGCCTGGGTCACGACATGGCTCAACACGACGCCGTTGCAATCGAGTAGCAGCGTATCGAACGCTCTCATCAATGGATAAAACAACGCGACGTCGACCCCCTCGCGGGCCCGCTCGGCATTCACGCCCTCATCACGAATCGACTGCGCAATCTCCAACGCCAATTCCGAGTGCCCGTCCTGCTCCGGAAAGCGATCCACCAGGCCCGGGCGCTTGCTGTGAAACCAGATCCGCAACGGGTATGAGGTTTCCAGCTCGACAGTGGCGCGCTCAAGTCCGTACTCAAGCGTGTTGAGCCCGTCCTGCCAAAGCTTTGCACGCACGTAAAGGCTTGCACGCTGATTTTCCTCGCCCGCCATGATGACTGCCTTGGCAACCGCATCACCGTTCAGGCGCAGGACCAGTGTGTCGTCCGGCTGCGCAGTGGGCGGCGGGTCAATGAACACTTTGACGCCTTCGGGATAGAGATACGTCAGCGCCAGCGGCAATCCCGCTTCGGCAGTCTGAGGCGTAGAAACCGGTTGCTTCATGCCTGGAACCACAGGCTTTTCGAGGGTCGGTGCGGCCATGAGTCAGTCCTTTGGTGTGCAGGTATCCGTGATTGAAAAGGACAAGAAACCTGTCCTTGACATCTGATACCTCAGCACTGGCAACCGCAACTGTCAGATCTGACAGGTATTTAGCCGAATCGCGACCATTCATCGGATCGCCAGAGCTGGGCGACACTGGATCAGACGAGTGATGGCAGCCACAAACGAAACCGTGCGCCGCCCAACGGCGAACTTTCAACCGTCAACGTGCCACCCTGCGCTTCCAGTGCCCGACGGCTGATCGCCAGGCCAAGGCCAAAACCACCCGTAGCCCGGTCACGACTGCGATCCAGCCGATAGAACGGCTCGAAAATCCGCTCACGCTCGTCATCGGGAATGCCAATGCCGTCATCATCGACCCAGATCTCGCAGCCCTCGGCATTGACCTGCACGCCAATCTGAATGCGCTTCTCGCAATAGCGCATGGCATTGCGCAACAGGTTCTGGATCGCCCGCGCGGTCAGGCGTGGATCGAGGGAAAAGCGTTCGAGCTGACCGTGCAGCAACACATCGATGACGATTTCCGGCGATTCCAGTTCTTCATCGACACTGCCCAGAATGCTGTCGATGAACTCGTCCAGCGACACCTCGACCTGCTCCGGCAGTTGCGCCGGATTCTGCAAACGGCTGTAAGAAAGCAGCTCCAGCACCAGCTCATCCAGCTCGCGAATGTGCGCGACCAGCCCCAGCAAACGCTCGCGACTGGCGCTCGGCAAGTCATCGGACAGGGCCAGCGCCAGACCGAAATCCAGACGCGTCAACGGCGTGCGCAGTTCGTGGGACACGGCGTTGAGCAGGTCACGTTGCTGATTGAGCAGGTTTTCGATATCGCCGGCCATGGTGTCGAAGACGTTGGCGAGGCTGCCGATGTTGGAACTCTGGGCGATTTTCGTCCGTTCGCTCAAATGCCCTTTGCCGAAGCGTTCGGCGGTGCCTTTGAGGCGTTCCAGATCACGCCAGTGCGGGCGCAGCCACATCAACAGGCAGGCGAGCAGGCTCGCGCCGATCAGCACGTTGATGCTCCAGTACAACAGATTGACGTCCAGCGGATCCGGCGGCACGACCATTTGCACGGCGGTGGTGTCGTCCAGCGGCGTCACCGCCAACGTACGCCAGCCCCAGTCGCCGATACGCACAACGTTTTCGCCACGGCGCAGGCGCTCCTGCTCGATGGCGCTGAACTCGGCATCGTCGATGCGCGCCAGGACGATGTGCAGCGGCTGGAAATCCTTGTCCATCGACGCCGCCAGCGCCGGCCACTGCTCATGCGGCACGGCGTGAAACTGGCGCGTGATCAGCGATTGCAGACCGCGCGAATAGTCGAGGTTATAAGTGACGAAGCGATCACGAAACGCCATGACCACCAGATCCGGCACCAGATAGATCGCCGCGCTGTAGGAGACGATCGTCACCAGATACAGGCGAAACAGGATGCGAAACATCAGTTCAGCATTCCCACTCGGAACGGCTGAACAAGTAGCCCTTGCCCCACACGGTCTTGATCTTGCGCGCCTCGCCGGCGTGGTCGTCGAACTTGCGGCGCAGCTTGGAAATCGCCACGTCCACCGAGCGATCGGTGCCGTTGAATTCGATACCGCGCAGGCGTTGCAGGATCTGGTCGCGGCTTAACACTTCACCGGCATGACGGGCCAGCACCACCAGCAGGTTGTATTCGCCGCTGGACAGTTCAACCGGTTGATCACGCCAGGTGACCGTGCGCTCGGACAGGTCGATGCACAGATTGCCCATGAGGATGCGGTCATTGGCGGTCAGTGGTTCGCCGAGGCTGCTGCGGCGCAGCAAGGTGCGCACCCGTGCCAGCAACACGCGCGGTTCGCACGGTTTGGTGACGTAATCGTCAGCGCCCATTTCCAGGCCCAGCACTTGATCGTGGCTATCGTCACGAGCGGTGAGCATCAGGATCGGCAGCGTCGCCGAATCGGCGCGCAATAAACGGCAAACCTGCAAGCCGTCGAGGCCCGGCAACATCAGGTCGAGGATCACCAGATCCGGCGGATTGACCCGCGCCCGTTCACGCACGTGGTCGCCACGGCCGATCACGCTGACGGAATAACCGTTGCGCTCCAGGTAGCTGGAAATCAGTTCGGCGAGGGCGGTGTCGTCTTCGACCAGGAGGATGTTGGGCATGGGGTGATCCAGATATTGCTGTGGTGGATGTCAGACCGCTTTCGCGAGCAAGCTCGCTCCCACAGTGGTTTTGCATTGTTCACAAAACCCATGTGGGAGCGAGCTTGCTCGCGAAAGCGGTTTAACCGTCACAAAAGAATTCAAGACCTGAAGGATATACGCCCTCGCCCATTCCTGAGCAAAACCCTTACACAATTTCACACAGCGCCTACAAAGCTTCACCGCTAATCTCGGCGTCTGCCCGTAGGATGCGGACATCAATATTGGGGGTTGTACATGTCGAACAAACTGCTGGCCGGGCTCGGCCTGATCGCGATGGCGCTGACACTGAGCGCCTGTGATTCGTCCTCGAAAACCGAGGATCAGGCACCACCGGTCACGGTGCGCATCGAGACGCTCGAGGCGCACCCCCTGACGATCAGCAGCGAACTCAGCGGCCGCATCGCTGCGCCGCGAATTGCCGAAGTGCGCGCCCGGGTGGCCGGTGTGGTCTTGCAGCGCACCTTCCGCGAAGGCAGCGACGTGAAAAAGGGCGACGTGCTGTTCCGCATCGACCCGGCGCCGTTCAAGGCTGACCTTGACAGCGCCGAAGCCGCCCTGCGCAAAGCCGAGGCCAATGCGTTCCAGGCCAAGCTGCAGGAGCAGCGCTACGCCCAGTTGATCGACGACAAGGCCATCAGCGCTCAGGACTATGACAACGCACGCGCCAATGCCCGACAAACCGCCGCTGACG
This sequence comes from Pseudomonas sp. AIG, assembly GCF_977020205.1. NCBI lineage: Bacteria > Pseudomonadati > Pseudomonadota > Gammaproteobacteria > Pseudomonadales > Pseudomonadaceae > Pseudomonas > Pseudomonas sp. AIG. The sequence continues at coordinate 21,263 of NZ_CDROCK010000008.1, forward strand.
TTGCGGCCAACAAGGCTGCGGTCGAACGCGCAAAACTGAACCTCGGTTACGCCACCGTCACCGCGCCGATTTCCGGCCGTGTCGGTCGTGCACTGGTCACCGAAGGCGCACTGGTCGGGCAGAACGAAACCACGCCGCTAGCCCTTATTCAACAGCTCAACCCGATTCACGCCGACCTCACCCAGTCGACCCGTGAACTCAATGAATTGCGGCGTGCGTTTCGCTCCGGGCAGTTGCAGGAAGTCGGCCAGGATCAGGTCAAGGCCACGCTGATTCAGGATGACGGCAGCCTGTATCCGTTGCCGGGCAAGCTGCTGTTCAGCGACATCACCGTCGACCCGGGCACCGGCCAGATCATCCTGCGCAGCGAATTCCCCAACCCGGATCTCGACTTGCTGCCGGGCAGTTTCATTCGCGTGCGCCTCGAGCAGGCAACTATCCAGAACGGCATCACCGTACCGCAACGTGCCGTGCAACGTGACAGCGCCGGCATTGCCCAGGTGCTGACCGTCGACGAGCAGATGCGCGTCGCCGAGCAACCGGTGCAACTGGGTGCGGTGCAGAACAATCGCTGGATCGTCACCGGCGGCCTCAAGCCCGGCGACCGTATCGTCATCGAAGGCCTGCAACACGCCCGTCCCGGCGAAACCGTGCAGATCGACGACACCCCTCTTCCACTTGCCCAGACCTCTGGTCAGTAAGCAGGACGCTTTTCTATGCCGCAGTTCTTTATCGACCGCCCGGTGTTTGCCTGGGTCGTCGCGTTGTTCATCCTGTTGGCCGGCGCGCTGGCCATCCCGCAGTTGCCGGTGGCGCAATACCCCGACGTCGCCCCGCCGCAGATCGAAATCTATGCCGTGTACCCGGGCGCCTCGGCGCAGACCGTCGATGAGAGCGTGGTCAGCTTGATCGAGGAAGAGCTCAACGGCGCCGATCACTTGCTGTACTTCGAATCGCAAAGCAGCCTCGGCAGCGCGACGATCAAAGCGACCTTCCAGCCGGGCACCAACCCGGAACTGGCGCAGGTCGACGTGCAAAACCGCCTCAAAGTGGTCGAGTCGCGCTTGCCGCAAGCGGTGAATCAGCAAGGTTTGCAGGTCGAAAAAGTTTCGTCGGGTTTCCTGTTGCTGATCACCCTGACCTCCAGCGACGGCAAGCTCGATGACGTGGCGCTCAGTGATTATCTGGCGCGCAACGTGATGAACGAGATCAAGCGTCTGGACGGTGTCGGCAAAGCGCAGTTGTATGGCGCCGAACGGGCCATGCGCATCTGGATCGATCCGCAGAAGCTGATCGCGTTCAACCTGACGCCGGCTGACGTCAATGAAGCCATCGTCGCGCAGAACGCCCAGGTGTCCGCCGGCAGCATCGGCGACCTGCCCAATCCGTCCAGCCAGGAAATCACCGCGACCATTCTGGTGAAGGGGCAGTTGTCGACGCCGCAAGAATTCGCCGACATCGTGCTCAAGGCCAATCGTGACGGCTCCACCGTGCGCATCGGTGACGTCGCGCGGGTCGAAATCGGCAGTCAGGAATACCAGTTCGGCACCCGCCTCAATGGCAAGCCATCCACCGCTGTCGGCGTGCAACTGTCGCCGGGCGCCAACGCGCTGAACACCGCGACACTGGTGCGGGCGAAGATGGATGAGCTGGCGCGCTACTTCCCGGCGGGCGTGGAATACAAGATTCCGTACGACACCTCGCCATTCGTCAAAGTCTCGATCACCAAAGTGGTTTACACCTTGGGCGAAGCGATGTTGCTGGTGTTCGCGGTGATGTTCCTGTTTCTGCAGAACGTGCGCTACACGTTGATCCCGACACTGGTGGTGCCGGTGGCACTGATGGGCACGTTCGCGACCATGCTCGCGCTGGGTTTCTCGATCAACGTGCTGACCATGTTCGGCATGGTGCTGGCCATCGGTATTCTGGTGGACGACGCCATCGTCGTGGTGGAAAACGTCGAACGGATCATGGCCACCGAGGGCTTGTCGCCCAAGGAAGCCACGCGCAAGGCCATGACGCAGATCACCGGCGCGATCATCGGCATCACGCTGGTGCTGGTCGCGGTGTTTATTCCGATGGCGTTCATGCAGGGCTCGGTCGGGGTGATTTACCAGCAGTTCTCGCTGTCGATGGCGACGTCGATTCTATTCTCGGCATTCCTCGCCCTAACCCTGACACCGGCATTGTGCGCGACGCTGCTCAAGCCGATTGCCAAGGGCGAACATCACGAGAAATCCGGGTTCTTCGGCTGGTTCAACCGCCGCTTCGAGCACCTGACCGATCGTTATCAAGGCTGGGTCGGCTATGCGCTGAAACGCAGTGGCCGTTATCTGCTGATTTATGTCGTGCTGCTGGTTGGGCTAGGCGTTTGCTTCGCGCGCCTGCCCTCCTCGTTCCTGCCGGTGGAAGATCAGGGTTACACCATCACCGACATTCAACTGCCGCCGGGCGCCACCAAGAATCGTACGGTGGCCGTGGCGGAACAACTCGAGGCGCATAACGCCGGCGAGCCGGGGATCAGCGACAGTGTGGTGATTCTCGGTTTCAGCTTCTCCGGCAGCGGCCAGAACGCAGCCTTGGCGTTTTCAACACTGAAGGACTGGTCGCAGCGTGGCAGTGATGATTCCGCCAGCTCGATTGCCGATCGCGCCAACATCGCGCTGAGCGAGATCAAGGACGCCATGGCGTTCTCGGTGCTGCCACCGCCCGTGGATGGCCTCGGTACGTCCAGCGGTTTCGAGTTCCGCTTGCAGGATCGCGGTGGTCTTGGCCATGCGACCTTGATGCAGGCGCGCACTGAACTGCTTGCGGCCGCTGAAAAAAGCCCGGTGCTGATGAACGTGCGCGAAAGCGCGCTGGCCGAAGCGCCGCAAGTGCAATTGATCGTTGACCGTAAACAGGCGAATGCCTTGGGCGTGTCGTTTGCTGACATCGGCAATGTGCTGTCCACTGCGGTCGGCTCCAGCTACATCAACGACTTCCCCAATCAAGGGCGCATGCAGCGTGTTGTCGTGCAAGCCGAAGGCGATCAACGCAGCCAGGTGGCCGATCTGCTGAAAATGCATGTGCGCAACAATGCCGGGCACATGGTGCCGCTGTCGGCATTCGTCCAGGCCAACTGGATTCAGGGCCCGGCGCAGTTGACCCGTTACAACGGCTATCCGGCGATTGCGATTTCCGGCGAACCGTCGCCGGGGCACAGTACCGGTGAGGCCATGGCGGAAATTGAGCGTCTGGTGGCGCAGGGGCCGAAAGGCCTGGGTCAGGAATGGACCGGGCTGTCGTTGCAGGAACGCTTGTCCGGTAATCAGGCACCGATCCTGCTCGGTTTGTCGCTGCTGGTGGTGTTCCTGTGTCTGGCGGCGCTGTACGAGAGCTGGTCGATTCCAACTTCGGTGTTGCTGGTGGTGCCGCTGGGTGTGCTCGGCGCAGTGCTGGCCGTGACGTTGCGCGGGATGCCCAACGATGTGTTCTTCAAGGTCGGCCTGATCACCATCATCGGGCTGTCGGCGAAGAACGCGATCCTGATCATCGAGTTCGCCAAGAGCCTGTATGACGAAGGGCACGATCTGCTCGATGCAACGTTGCAGGCAGCTCGCTTGCGCCTGCGGCCGATTGTGATGACTTCGCTGGCGTTCATTCTTGGTGTGGTGCCGTTGGCCATCGCCACCGGTGCCAGTTCGGCAAGCCAGCAAGCGATCGGCACCGGGGTGATTGGCGGGATGATTACAGCGACGCTGGCGGTGATTTTCGTACCTGTCTTCTTCGTCGTCGTCATGAAGCTCGTACAACGATTCACCAAACCCCACTGATACCAATTGTGGGAGCGAGCTTGCTCGCGAAAGCGTCGGTACATTCAACGTCGATGTTGACTGACCGGACGCCTTCGCGAGCAAGCTCGCTCCCACAGAGATTCTGCAGACATCCAGCACTGTGGTCACACCGGCCATCGCTGGGCTAAGGTGTCTGAATCACCCTGGCCCATCGAGTCCCCATGCGCTTCCTCGCCCGCACCCACCCTCGCCTGTCTGCCGCCGCCCTGTTCGGCCTTGCCACCGGACTCCTCGTCCCCGCCGATTCCATCGTCAGCAAAATCCTCATCGGCTGGAACGCCGGTGTCTGGACTTACCTGATCCTGATGTTCTGGCTGACCGTGCGCGCCAAGGCTCCGGACGTCAAACGCATCGCTGAAGTCGAAGACGAAAATGCCGGGCTGGTGCTGTTCGTGGTGTGCATCGCCGCTTTGGCCAGCCTGGCCACCATCACCTTCGAACTGGCCGGCAGCAAGGATCTGGAAACCACGCGCAAACTGCTGCACTACGGTTTTACCGCCCTCACGGTGATCGGTTCATGGCTGCTGATCGGGGTGATTTTCTGCGTGCACTACGCAAGGTTGTATTACACCTGGGATGGCAAGGAACCAGCGCTGCGCTTCGCCGAAGGGCTGACCACCCCCAATTATTGGGACTTCTTGTACTTCTCGTTCACCATCGGCGTGGCCGTGCAGACTGCCGATGTCGGCGTGGCCACCCGCGATATCCGCAAAATCGTCCTGGCGCAATCGTTGATCGGCTTCGTATTCAACACTGCGATTCTGGGCTTTTCGATCAATATCGCTGCCGGTTTGTTCGGCTGACGCAACCCCGTCCGTCGGCAGCCCGTCGATGGCAGGTGATCATTTACTTGACGGAAGATTTGTTTTTGGTGTTTCCTGAAACCGGTTTCAGCGCTGCTTGCAGACATTGAACCTATAAATCCAATAACAAGGTTTCAGACCGTGAACGACTTCTCCGCCGCCCAGCGCAGCCGCGTGACCATGCTTGATGTCGCCGAACGCGCCGGGGTGTCCAAGGCCAGCGTCTCGCGCTTCATTGGCGATGATCGCGCCCTGCTCTCCGATGCCATTGCCTTGCGCATCGAGCAAGCCATCGCCGAACTCGGCTATCGCCCCAACCAGATGGCTCGCGGCCTGAAACGTGGGCGTACGCGCCTGATCGGCATGTTGGTGGCCGATATCCGTAACCCTTATTCGATTGCCGTGATGCACGGGGTGGAAACCGCTTGCCGTGCGCACGGCTACAGCCTGGTGGTGTGCAACACCGACCGCGATGACGAGCAGGAACGCCAGCACCTGGCGCTGTTGCGCTCGTACAACATCGAAGGGCTGATCGTGAACACCCTGGGCCATCACCGTGATGAACTCCACGAACTGCGTCGCGAGATGCCGCTGGTGCTGGTCGATCGCAAGGTCGACGGGCTCGACAGTGACATGGTTGGATTGAACAACCCGCAGGCTGTCGAGATGGCGCTTGCGCATCTGGAGCGGCGCGGTTATCGGGATCTGGTGCTGGTCACTGAACCGTTTGACGGCACCAGTTCGCGGATCGAGCGGGTCAGCAGTTTTCAGGCGCAGATTGCTCAGCGTTCGGCCCTGACCGGGACGGTGCTGGAAACCGCTGATGATCTGCGCGCGCAACTTCAAATCTTTTTAGACACACCCGGCGACGGCCCGAAAGCGCTGTTTTGCGCCAATGGTGTGGCGGCGCTTGCTGCCACGACGGCATTGCGGGCGATGGGCACGCGGCTGTTCGAGGATGTCGGGCTGATCGCTCTGGATGATCTGGATTGGTATCCGTTGGTGGGCAGCGGGATTACCGCGCTGGCCCAGCCGACGCAAGAGATTGGCGCGCGGGCGTTTGAGTGTTTGCTCAAGCGCTTGCGCGGGGATGATGAGGTGGCGCGGGTGGTGGATTTTGCGCCGGTGCTGGTTGAGCGTGGTTCAACCCGTGAGGTTGGTGGTGTTTGATCTGAGGCCTTCGCGAGCAAGCTCGCTCCCACAGGTGATCGCATTCCATTGTGGGAGCGAGCTTGCTCGCGAAGGGGCCAGCAAAAACAACACTTCACTCACTGATATTTTTTTGAACAAAAATGAAACCGGTTTCAGAGGTCAATAACAATGAATAAACCCGCCGTTTCCATCAGTCTGTCCAGCTACGGCGCCGAGCTTGTGCGCCAGCGCGGGCAGGATACTTTCATCGATATTCTGGCTGCGGCCGGGGCCAATCGCATTGAGTGGCGCGAAGAGCTGCTGACGCGCGAAGACCCTGCGCAACTGGCTCAAGCCACCCAGGCGCGGGGCCTGCTCAGCATCTATTCCTCACCCACCGAACTGTGGCTGGCCGGTCAGGCACAACCGAATCCCGAATTGATCACCGCGCTGCAACAGGCCGAAGCGTTCGGTTCGAAATGGCTGAAGGTTTCTCTCGGCTACTTCACTGACACCAATGATCTGCAAGCCCTGGCCGAGCGCTTGAAACACAGCCCTGTGCAGTTGCTGGTGGAAAACGACCAGACTTTACATGGCGGGCGCATCGAGCCATTCCAGCGTTTCTTCGCTGCCGTCGAGCAGCACAACCTGCCGATCAAAATGACCTTCGACATCGGCAACTGGCAGTGGCAGGACCAGTCCGCCACCAGCGCTGCCCGCCTGCTCGGTCGGCATGTCGGCTACGTGCACTGCAAAGCCGTGGCCCGTCGCGCCGACGGCAAACTGGTCGCGGTACCGCCGGCCGTCAGCGACTTGCATCTGTGGGAACAACTATTGCGGCACATGGCCCAAGGCGTTATGCGCGCCGCCGAATACCCGTTGCAGGGCGATGATCTGGTGCAACTGACCACCGAGCACGTCGCCGCCCTCGCCCGCCTCGGCCAATCCCGTCTGGAGCCTGCCCATGTCTGAGATCGATATTCTTTCGTTCGGCGAAACCATGGCGATGCTGGTGGCTGAACAAACCGGTGATCTGGCAACGGTCGAGCACTTCCACAAGCGCATCGCTGGAGCTGACAGCAATGTCGCGATCGGGCTGTCGCGCCTGGGCTTCAACGTCGCGTGGCTGAGCCGTGTCGGTGAGGATTCGCTCGGGCGCTTTGTGGTCGAAACCTTGATCAAGGAAGGCCTGGATTGCAGCCATGTCGATGTCGATAAACAGCACCCGACCGGTTTCCAGTTCAAATCGCGCAACGACGATGGCAGCGATCCGCAGGTCGAGTACTTCCGGCGCGGTTCGGCAGCCAGTCATCTGTCGCCGCAGTCGATTACCACCAGCCTGCTGAGCGCCCGCCATCTGCACGCCACCGGCATTCCTCCGGCGTTGTCGGCCTCCGCGCGGGAGATGTCTTTCGAATTGATGACGCGTATGCGCAACGCCGGGCGCAGCGTCTCGTTCGACCCTAATTTGCGCCCGAGCCTGTGGGCCAGCGAGCGCGAAATGATCAGCGAGATCAACCGCCTCGCCGCCCTCGCCCATTGGGTGCTGCCGGGGCTGAGCGAAGGTCGTTTGCTGACCGGTTTCGACGACCCGGCGGACATTGCGGCGTTTTATCTCGATCAGGGCGCTGAGGCGGTGGCGATCAAGCTTGGGCCGGAAGGCGCTTATTACCGAACGCATCTGGCGTCGGGATTTGTCGCCGGTGTGCCGGTGGCACATGTCGTCGACACGGTCGGTGCCGGTGATGGTTTTGCGGTGGGGATGATCAGCGCCCTGCTGGAACAACAGAGTTTTGCCGAGGCGGTGCAGCGCGCGAACTGGATTGGCAGTCGGGCGGTGCAGAGTCGCGGGGATATGGAGGGCCTTCCAACCCGGGCCGAACTTGATCGATCGTTCCCACGCTCCAGCGTGGGAATGCATACCGTGACGCTCCGCGTCACAGAGGACGCGGAGCGTCCTTAGAGGCGTTCCCACGCAGAGCGTGGGAACGAGAAGTTGTTTGAACCTGCTGCGACAAAAACAACAAGCTCAGGAGCAAGACCCATGAAAACCGCACCCCTCGCCACCCGCCGCTGGTGGTACATCATGCCGATCGTGTTCATCACCTATAGCCTGGCGTATCTCGATCGCGCCAACTACGGCTTCGCTGCCGCTTCCGGAATGGCCGCCGACCTGATGATCACCCCGGGCCTGTCTTCACTGCTCGGTGCGCTGTTTTTCCTCGGTTACTTCTTCTTCCAGGTGCCCGGTGCGATTTACGCGCAGAAGCACAGCGTGAAGAAACTGATTTTCGTCAGCCTGATTCTCTGGGGCGGCCTCGCCACGCTGACCGGCGTGGTTTCCAACGCCTATTGGCTGATCGTCATCCGTTTCATGCTCGGCGTCGTCGAAGCCGCTGTGATGCCGGCGATGCTGGTCTATCTGTGCCACTGGTTCACCCGTGCCGAACGCTCGCGGGCCAACACTTTTCTGATCCTTGGCAACCCGGTGACGATGCTGTGGATGTCAGTGGTTTCGGGGTATCTGGTGCAGCATTTCAGCTGGCGCTGGATGTTCATCATCGAAGGCTTGCCGGCGGTGCTGTGGGCGTTTATCTGGTGGCGTCTGGCCGACGATCGTCCGGCGCAGGCCAAGTGGCTCACCGACCAGGAAAAGCAGGATCTGGAAAGTGCTCTGGCCGCCGAACAGGTCGGCATCAAAGCGGTGAAAAACTACGCCGAGGCGTTCCGTTCGCCGAAGGTGATCATTCTCGCGCTGCAGTTTTTCTGCTGGAGCATCGGCGTCTACGGCTTCGTGCTGTGGCTGCCGTCGATCCTCAAGGCCGGTGCGCAAATGGACATGATCGAGGCCGGCTGGCTGTCGGCGCTGCCGTATCTGGCGGCGGTGATTGGCATGCTCGTGGTGTCGTGGGGGTCGGACAAGTTGCAGAAGCGCAAACGTTTCGTCTGGCCGCCGCTGCTGATCGCGTCCATTGCGTTTTACGGTTCCTACGCACTGGGCGCTGAGCATTTCTGGTGGTCGTACACACTGCTGGTGATTGCCGGCGCCTGCATGTACGCGCCTTACGGGCCGTTCTTTGCCATCGTTCCGGAAATTCTGCCGGCCAACGTTGCCGGTGGCGCGATGGCGCTGATCAACAGCATGGGTGCGCTCGGCTCGTTCGGCGGCTCGTATCTGGTCGGTTATTTGAACAGCTCCACCGGTTCGCCCGGTAGTTCGTATCTGTTGATGAGCGGCGCGTTGCTGCTGTCGGTGGTGCTGACGATTTTTCTCAAGCCCGGCGCCAGTGATCGCGTCGTTGCCAAAGCCGTCGCCACGCCTGCCGTGCCGGCGCATTCCTGAAGAGATTTTTGCCATGAAAAAACAGGTCGTGTTGTACAAGAAACTTTCGCCCGCGTTGATGGCGCGTCTGCAAGAGCAGTGCGAAGTCACGTTGATCAACAGCCTCGACGCCGATGGACTGATGCAACTGCGCGACGCCCTGCCCCGCGCTCACGGTTTACTCGGCGCCAGCCTGAAACTCGATGCGGCGTTGCTCGATCTGGCGCCGCAACTTGAGGCGATTGCCAGCGTCTCGGTGGGTGTCGACAACTACGACATCGATTACCTGAGCCAGCGCAAGATCCTCCTGACTAACACACCGGACGTGCTCACCGAAACCACCGCTGACACCGGTTTCGCGCTGATCCTCGCCGCTGCCCGGCGTGTGGTTGAACTGGCGAACATGGTGCGCAGCGGCCAATGGAGTCGCAACATCGGCCCGGCGCATTTCGGCACCGATGTGCATGGCAAGACGCTGGGGATTATCGGCATGGGCCGTATCGGCGAGGCGCTGGCGCAACGTGGGCATTTCGGGTTTGGCATGCCGGTGATCTATCACAGCCAGTCGCGCAAGCCGGCGGTCGAGGCGCGATTCGATGCTCAATACCGAAGCCTCGAAGAATTGTTACAGCAGGCTGATTTCATTTGCCTGACTTTGCCGCTGACAGCTCAGACTGAAGGCTTGATTGGCGCTAAGCAGTTCGCGCTGATGCGCCCGGAAAGCATCTTCATCAACATCTCGCGGGGCAAAGTGGTGGATGAGGCGGCGATGATAGAGGCGCTGCGTCATCAGCGCATTCGTGCGGCGGGGCTGGATGTGTTTGAGCGCGAGCCGTTGAATCATGATTCGCCGCTGTTGCAACTGAATAATGTGGTGGCGACGCCGCACATGGGGTCGGCGACGCATGAAACGCGTGAAGCGATGGCGCGCTGTGCGGTGGAGAATCTGTTGGCGGCGTTGAGTGGGGAGAAACCGGCGAATCTGGTGAATCCATCGGCTTGGCAGGGCTGAGTTAATCGACCTGATCGTTCCCACGCTCTGCGTGGGAATGCAGCCCGGGACGCTCTGCGTCCCTTCTGGAAGCTGGAACGCGGAGCGTCCCTTGAGGCATTCCTTTGCTGCGCGTGGGAACGATCAAAAAAACCATCACGCACTGCGCGCCTGTAAAAGCTGCGCCGCACAAAGCGCAATCCGAGCACAGGCATCCGCCAGTTTCACCCGATCCAGCACCAAACCAATCCTGATATGCCCCGCCGCACTCGGCCCGAAGGCCTCACCGGCGAGGACCGAAACCCCGTAGCCCTCCAGCAACTGCTCGGCAAACGCCTGAGCGCCCAAACCGGTCTGGCGCACATCGACCATCACAAACATGCCGCCGTCGGGGCGAATCGGGTACAGCCCCGGACAACCATTCAAACGCTCGCAGACCAGATCCCGCCGCAGGCGATATTCCTCGCGCATCTGCGTCACTTCCGGCAGGTCTGACTGCAACGCAATCTCTGCGGCTTTCTGCACAAAATCCGGCAACCCGAACAACATGCTCAGCGACAAATTGACCAAATGCTCGGCCAGCGATTTCGGCCCGATCATCCAGCCGATGCGCCACCCGGTCATGGCGTGGGACTTCGACAGGCTGTTGATTGTCGCCGTGCGTTCAGCCATGCCCGGCAAACTCGCCGGACTGACGTGCTGCCCCTCGTACAGCAAGTCGCTGTAGACCTCGTCGCTGATCAGCCACAAGTCATGCCGCACGCACAGCGCCGCCAGTTCCTGCCAGATCAGCAGTGACAGGCTCGCGCCGCTAGGGTTGTTCGGACTGTTAAGCAGCATCGCGCGGGTTTTCGCGGTGATGCGCGCAGCGACATCGACCGGGTCGACGCGAAAGCCGTTTTCCGGGCGCACCGGCACCGGCACCACCGTCGCGCCGCAAGCGCCAAACACGCCTTCGTAGGTGACATACATCGGTTCGGCAACAATCACTTCATCGCCCGGATCCAGCAAGCATTGCGCCACCGAATACACCGCGCATTGCGCGCCGGGCATGACGATCACGTGGTCGGCCTCCACCGCTTGCCCGCTGCGCCGACGATGCCGTTCGGCAATCAGCGTGCGCAGCGCCAAACGGCCACGCACTTCGGAATAATGGGTATCGCCGGCCAACAAGCTGTCGATCGCGCCGTGGACGATCGGCAAAGGCGTGTCGAAATCCGGATCGCCGATGCTCAGCAGCAGGATATCGACACCCTCGGCGCGCAACTCCAGCGCTCGGTCGTGAATCTGCCAGGCCGCTGCTCCCTCCCCGGCGATTCGTTGGGTCAAGGCTGAATAGCGCATGTACGTCTCCTGATTGCGCGGTCTCCAGCCTTCACCGTATCTCAAATCACGAAACGCGCCACCATGGCGTTCAAATCCACCGCCAGACGCGACAGTTCGTGGGTCGCAGCGCTGGTCTGATTGGCCCCGGCGGCCGATTGCGTGGCCAGATCGCGGATGTTGACGAGGTTGCGGTCGACCTCGCGCGAGACTTGCGCCTGTTCTTCCGAGGCGCTGGCAATCACCAGGTTGCGTTCGTTGATCTGATGGATCGACTGGGTGATCTGCTCCAGCGCCACGCCGGCCGCGCGGGCCATTTCCAGGGTGGACTGGGTGCGCTGGTTGCTTTGCTGCATCGAGGAAACCGCTTCGCCGGTGCCGTTCTGAATGCCGGCGACCATTTTTTCGATTTCCTGAGTCGACTGCGCAGTGCGATGGGCCAGTGCTCGCACTTCGTCCGCCACGACCGCGAAACCTCGTCCGGCCTCACCGGCGCGTGCGGCTTCAATGGCCGCGTTGAGTGCCAGCAAGTTGGTCTGTTCGGCGATGGCGCGGATCACGTCGAGGACTTTGCCGATGTCACGGCCCTGTGCGGCGAGGCCTTCGATCATCTGTGCGGTGTTCTGCACGTCGTGGGTCATGGTCTGGATCGCGTCGACGGTTTTTACCACTTGATCGCGGCCTTCACGGGCGGCGTGGGTCGACTGGTTCGAGGCTTCGGAAGTCGACACGGCGTTGCGCGCGACCTCTTCGACGGCGGCGGTCATCTCGTTAACGGCGGTGGCGGCTTGCTCGATTTCGTTGTTCTGCTGCTGCAGGCCACGGGAGGCTTCTTCGGTCACCGCGCTGAGTTCTTCGGCAGCGGCGCCCAGTTGTGTGGCGGAACCGGCGATCTGTTCGATGGTTTTGCGCAGGTTGGTCTGCATGGACGCGAGGGCTTCGAGCAGGCGGGCCGGTTCGTCCTTGCCGTCGATTTCGATGAGTTTGGTGAGGTTGCCGTCAGCAATGGTTTGCGCGGCCTGCACGGCGCGGTTCAACGGCGTGACGATGCTGCGCGTCAGCAACCAGGCCAGTAACACGGTGGCCAGTGCCGCCACCACGGCGACGACAATGATCCCGGTGATGGCGCTGTCGTAGTGTTCACCGGCCTGAATCGACGCGGTTTTGGCATCGGCGGCATTGATCGCAATCAGCTTGTTGAGCTGCTCGCCCATCTGATCGGTGCCGTCCTTGATTCGCGTGTTGATCAAGGTGCGCATCTCATCGACCTTGTCCTGGCGCGACAGCTCCATCATCTGGTTTTGTGCTTGCAGGTAGTTGTCGAGCGTCGTCGCGAAAGCCTGATACAAGGCACGCTCATCGGCCTCTGCAGGCAGCGCAGCATAACTCGCCTGAGCACTGCGTACCTTGTCCACCAGCACGCCGATGCGCGTCTGGGCTTCCTGCAAACCTGCCGGATCACGGTTGACCAGAATACGGAACGACAGAATCCGCAGGCGCAGAACGTTTTCCGTTACCACGCCAAGGTACGTCACGCTGGGCAGTTGGTTGGTATCCATGTCTATGGAGGCCTGACGGATGGTCGTCATGCGATTGACGGCGAACACGCCGAGCACGATCACGAGCAAGGCGATAAAGGCAAAACCGAGGAAGGCACGGGGCGCGATGTTCAGGTTACGCAGGGACATAGTTGGACTCTCGGATGAAAGAAGCTACCAGCGTCCATGCGTCATCACTGGCCCGAGGGGTGGGCTCAGTCCGGCGTCACTGTTTTAGGAAGTTATGTGCGCGCCTGTTAGCTGTATCGGCCAGGCTTTAGGAAGGTTGCGGGTCAAGCGCAATTATTTTTCAGGGTGTTACAGCGATGAAACACAGTCATTGTTTTGTGTAGGAGCTGTCGAGTGAAACGAGGCTGCGATCTTTTGACGTTTAAAAGCAGTATCAAAAGATCACAGCCTTCGGCAGCTGATCTGGCTCAGCGTTTGACAGCGAGCTGCCAGACACGGGCGATGTCCGTCGCGCGTTCACGCAACAGGCGCGGTGCTTCGGCGCAGGCCTGCTCCAGCGTCATCGGGCCACTGGTCACGGCGAATGCCGCATCGACGCCGTGTTCGTAAAGCTCTTGATAGCCCTCACCTAACGTTCCGGCGATGACGATCACCGGCACGGCGTGCTGTTTGGCAATCCGCGCGACACCGAATGGCGTCTTGCCGCGCAAGGTCTGGGCATCGAAGCGCCCTTCCCCGGTAATCACCAGATCGGCGTCTTTGACCGCTTCGGCGAGGCCGACCAGTTCGGCGACCACTTCCACCCCGGCTTGAAACTGCGCCCCGAGAAAGGCCTTGGCGGCAAACCCCAAACCGCCCGCCGCGCCACAGCCCGGCTCGTCGCGAACGTCTTTGCCCAATGCTTGCGCGCACAGTTCGGCGAAGTGCCCCAAGGCCTGATCAAGTTGCTGCACCTGCGCCGGCGATGCGCCTTTCTGCGGACCGAAAATCGCCGAGGCACCGTGCGGGCCGCACAGCGGGTTATTCACGTCAGCGGCGATGTCGAAACGCACTTGCGCCAGGCGCGGGTCGAGTTCGCTCAGGTCCAGCTTCGCCAGTTGCGCCAACGCCAGGCCGCCGGGTACCAGCGACTGACTCTGCGCATCGAGCAACTTCACGCCCAACGCTTGCATCGCCCCGGCGCCGCCATCGTTGGTCGCACTGCCGCCGATCGCCAGAATCACCCTTTGCGCGCCGGCATCCAGCGCTGCGCGAATCAATTCACCGGTGCCGAAGGTGCCGCTGATGCAGGCATCGCGTTGCCCCAGCGGCACCAGTTGCAGGCCGCTGGCCTCGGCCATTTCGATGATTGCCGTGTGATTGTGCGGCAACCAGCCCCACGCCGCATCGACCGGCGCGCCCAACGGACCGCGCACACGGGTGCGGCGCAGCTCGCCTTCGCAGGCAGCCAGAATCGACTCGACCGTGCCTTCGCCACCGTCAGCCATCGGGCATTTGATCAGGGTGGCCTGCGGCCAGACCTGGGCCAAACCAAGCGCGATGGCTTCGGCGACGCCTTGGGCACTGAGGCTGTCCTTGAACGAATCGGGGGCGATGACGATCTTCATGCGAATTCTCCGGTTGCAATGCCCCTCATGCTGCCAGTCGGCCCGCGCCTTGACGCCGGTCCGCTGCACAAGTGGCGGGGGCGTTTATTGTTCATTTTCACAAAAGGCTCTGCGGTGAATGTACCGCCGCCATCGCGAGCAGGCTCATTCCTACAGGGGAATGCATTCCAAATGTAGGAGTGAGCCTGCTCGCGATGGCGTCTTTGAAGGCGCCCAATCAATTCGGATCAGTCTGCGGCAGCAACTGCACCCCCAGATACAGCGCCAACATCCCATCCAGCCTGAGCGGATCAACCCCACTCAACTCGGCAATCCGCTCCATCCGATACCGCAAACTGTTGCGATGAATCCCCAACGCATCGGCACAGGCCTGACTCTGGCCATCGTGCTCGCACCAACTGCGCAGCGTCGCCAGCAATTGGCCGTTGGCGTCCCTGGCGATCACTTTGCGCAACGGTTTGAGCAGTTCGTCCAGCGCATCATCGTTGCGATGCCGCCACAACATTACCGGCAAGCGATAGCGGTTCAGCGTCAGCAAACGCGAATGCGGCAACACTTCGCGGCCATAGGCGAGCAAATCACCGACTCGCCGGTAACAACGGCGCAGCCCCGCCAGTCCATCGGCCTGCCCGCCTACGGCGATGCGCAGAACCTTCCAGCCCAGACCATCGAGTTTTTCCAGCAGGCGATCATGCTCGACGTGCTGACTCGCCGGCCGACACCAGAGCAGTGACGACTTCGCCGAACTCACGCACCAACTGTCGGGATAACGCGACATCAGCCAGGCGCTCAACGCCTCGACGGTTTGCCCAGGTCCATGTTCAAGGCCCAGTTCAAAGAGATAAGGCACCCGCGTGAGTTGCGGTTTCAGTCCGAGTTGCTGTGCTTCATCCACCAGACGCGGCGAGTCCCCCGCCTCGCTCAACAACAGCGCCAGCAAATCATCACAACGCTGGCGCCGCCATTGCTGCTCGGCCTGCTGATTGCGCTGACCGACCAGCATTTCGGCGGTCATCCGCACCAGTTCTGCATACGTGCGCAGTTGCTCCGGTTCGCCGGTAATGCCGAGCACACCGATCAAGCGCTGATCAAGCAACAGCGGCAGGTTGATGCCCGGTTGCACGCCCTTCAAACGCACGGCGGTCTGCGCGTCGATTTCGACCACGCGACCGTTGGCCAGCACCAGTTGCGCACCTTCGTGACGGGTATTGATGCGCTCCGGTTCGCCGCTGCCGAGGATCAGCCCCTGGCTGTCCATGACGTTGACGTTGTAGGGCAAAATGGCCATGGCCCGGTCGACGATGTCCTGGGCGAGGTCGTGATCGAGTTCGAACATAACGGCGGCAATCCTTAATTTTCGGCACTGGCAGTTGTTCACCCGCACAGGGTCTGGCGGCAAACCCTGTGCTCAGGCACAAAGACAATCCGGCCAAAGGTGACCGAGACTCTCGGGGCGATCAACGTTACCCTTTGCATCGCAAAAAATCATAATAAAGAGAGAGCCGCTATGTCGCAGAGCGCCGCAGCTACCCAGACCATCGATGACGATAAAAACGCCGTCTACAAACGCATCACCCTGCGTTTGATCCCCTTCATTTTCATCTGCTACTTGTTCAACTACCTCGACCGGGTCAACGTTGGATTTGCCAAACTGCAGATGCTCGACGCACTGAAATTCAGCGAAACCGTGTACGGCCTCGGGGCCGGTATCTTCTTCATCGGCTACGTGCTGTGCGGCGTGCCGAGTAACCTGGCCCTGACCAAATTCGGCCCACGGCGCTGGATTGCGGTGATGATGATCACTTGGGGCACGCTGTCGACCTGCCTGTTGTTCGTCACCACCCCGACCGAGTTCTACACCCTGCGCCTGTTCACCGGCGCGGCCGAAGCCGGGTTTTTCCCGGGCGTCGTGTTGTACCTCTCGCAGTGGTTCCCGACCTTCCGCCGTGGGCGGATCATGGCGTTGTTCATGTCGGCGATCCCGGTGTCCGGATTGCTCGGTAGTCCGTTCTCTGGCTGGATTCTCAATCACTTCGCCGCAGGGCAAGGTGGTTTGGCGGGCTGGCAGTGGATGTTTCTGCTGCAAGGCATTCCTACCGTCATTCTCGGCGCCCTCGCCTATTTCCTGCTGAGCGACAGCTTCGCCAACGCCAAGTGGCTGAGCCCGCATGAGCGTGCGGTGCTTGAGGCGGATCAGGCCGAAGATTTGGCGAACAAGCCGAAAACCACGTCCGACTCGCTGCTGGCGGTATTCAAGAACCCGGCGATCTGGGCGTTTGGCCTGATCTATTTCTGCATCCAGAGTGGCGTGTACGCGATCAACTTCTGGCTGCCGTCGATCATCAAGAACCTCGGTTTCAGCGATAACCTGGTGATCGGCTGGCTGAGTGCGATTCCGTATCTGCTGGCGGCGGTGTTCATGCTGGTGGTCGGGCGTTCGGCGGACTTGCGCAAGGAGCGTCGCTGGCACTTGGTGGTGCCGATGCTGATGGGCGCGATCGGTCTGGTGATCGCGGTGAATTTCGCGGCCAATCCGGCAATTGCGATTCTCGGTCTGACCATTGCCACCATGGGCGCGTTGACGGGTCTGCCGATGTTCTGGCCGGTGCCAACCGCGATGTTGAGCGCCGGTGCGGCGGCCGGTGGTCTGGCGTTGATCAACTCGATGGGGCAGATGGCTGGCTTCCTTAGCCCGTATCTGGTGGGTTGGGTCAAGGACAGCACGGGGTCGACGGATGCGGCGTTGTACCTGCTGGCGGGTGTGATTGTTGGCGGGAGTTTGCTGGCGTTGCGCATGACGCGGACGTTGCGGGTTTGAGTTTTTGATGGATGAAAGAACGGCCCTTTTCAGGGTCGTTTTTTATTGGGGTTTCGGCTGGGCTTTTGTGGTGTTCCGGAGAGCTTTTCCCCCTCACCTCAGCCCTCTCCCCCAGGGGGGGCGAGGGGGAAAGGGAGCCGATCTGCGGGTTTTTCAAGACCTGAGTTCGACTCGGGGAACGGAAGGCGATTTGGGTGCTTTTCAGGAGCTGAGTTCGACTCGGTATCGCTCGTCGGCGTAGCTCGCTCAAACACCACGGTCAGTCCCCTCTCCCACAGGGAGAGGGTTAGGGTGAGGGCAGTGCTTTGGCGTCCAGCTCAATCACCAGACCACCCGGCATTTGCACAAAAATCTGCGCGATCCCTTCGCCCGGCACCTGCGCCAATTGATACGGCAATCCACTGTCACGAACCCGCTGCAACACCGTTTCCGCTGGCTCATCAGTACGAAACGCGATGTGGCTCAGTTCAGTGTCATCGGGCAGTGGCCGCTCGATCACATGCACCACGGCGTGTTCATCCTGATACAGCCAACGCCCCGGAAACGGAAACGGCGGTCGCCGGCCCGGCTTGAGCCCGAGCAACTTGGCAAAACCGTCCTGCAAGGTCTGACCGTCAGCGGTATTGAAGGCCAGATGATCGAATGTCCAGGTCATGAGCCTCTCCTGCGATTGTTGACTGATTGCAGTATCTGCCCTTGCCAATCACTGAAAAATCCCGCAAAAACGCAAAGATATTTAAAGGATTTTTAGCAATGAGCTCGATTCTCGATCTGGAGATCTTCGTCCGCGTCGCCGACGCCGGCAGCATCTCCGCCGCCGCTCGTGCCTTGGAGCTGACGCCAGCCGCCGCCAGTATCGCGCTGAAGCGCCTGGAAACCCGCCTCGGTATCCGTTTGTTCGCCCGTTCCACCCGCAGTATTCGTCTGACGGAAGAAGGTCGGCGTTATCTTGAAAGTGTGCGCCTGGCACTGGCGGCGCTGGCCGAGGGTGAACAGGCACTCAAACAACAAAGCGAAGGGCTGAGTGGCGTGCTGCAACTGGCCGCGCCGTCGGATTTCGGACGCAACGTGTTGTTGCCGTGGCTAGACGATTTCAAGCGCGAACACCCGAATATTCAACTGCAGCTGCTGCTCAACGACCGGCATGCCGATCTGTTTCGCGAGACCGTCGATGTCGCCCTACGCTTCGGCGTACCGAGCGATTCGACGTTGGTGGCGTTGCCGATTCTGCAGGAACACCGCCGTGTTGCCTGCGCCAGCCCTGATTATCTGGCGCGCCATGGCACCCCGCTACATCCCGCCGAACTAACTGAGCACAGCGCCCTGCTCTATCTGCGCAGTGGCCGGCCCTACAACAGCTGGCGTTTCAGTCGCAGCGATGAAACGCTGGACGTCGAAGTCCACGGCGACTACCTCAGCGATGACGGTGAAGTCGCCCGACGCTGGGCGTTGGCCGGACATGGCATCGCCTACAAGGCCTGGCTCGACATTGCCGAAGATGTCCGCGCCGGGCGGTTGGTGACGTTGTTCAATGATTGGCAAGGTGAAAGTGCGCCGTTCAATCTGCTGTGTCCGCATCGGGTGCAAGTGTCGGAACGGGTCAGGGTGTTGCAGGTATTTCTGCAAGAGCGCTGTGCAGGATTGAGCCAATAATTCACTTTGCCGCATCGCCTGCTTCTGGTATTTGATTACCCCTTTCCCACCGACAAAAGGATTTCGGCATGAGCTTTCGCACACTCGGTCACTCGGGATTGCAGGTGTCCACCCTCACCCTCGGCACGATGATGTTTGGCGAGCAGACCAGCGCAGACGATTCGCTGCGCATCATCAACAAGGCCTGGGATCAGGGCATTAATTTCATCGACACTGCCGACGTCTACACCAACGGCCGTTCCGAAGAGATCGTCGGTGAAGCGATTGCCCGTCATCGGCATGAGTGGGTGCTGGCGACCAAGGTCGGTTTCGGCCCGGTGGACGGTGTGCCGAACCGCAGCGGTTTGAGCCGCAAACATATCTTCAATGGCATCGATGCCAGCCTGACCCGGCTCGGCACCGACTATCTCGACATCTATTACCTGCACCGCGAAGACCACAACACGCCGCTGGAAGTGAGCGTGTCGGCGATTGGCGATCTGATTCGTCAGGGCAAGATCCGTTATTGGGGGTTGTCGAACTATCGCGGCTGGCGGATCGCCGAGGTGATTCGTATCGCCGATAACCTCGGCGTGGATCGTCCGGTGATCAGCCAGCCGTTGTACAACATCGTCAACCGTCAGGCCGAGACCGAGCAGATCACAGCAGCGCAAACCTATGGCCTCGGCGTGGTGCCCTATAGCCCGCTGGCCCGTGGCGTGCTCAGCGGCAAGTACGCGCCGGACGCCACACCGGACGCCAACAGCCGCGCCGGGCGTCAGGACAAGCGCATTCTGGAAACCGAATGGCGCGTGGAATCGCTGCGCATTGCCCAGCAGATTCAGCAGTACACCGAGCAGCGCGGCGTCGGGATGGTGGAGTTTGCGATTGCCTGGGTGTTGAACAACAAAGCGGTAACGTCAGCGATTGTCGGGCCGCGTACCGAAGCGCAATGGGATGCCTATACCAAGGCGCAGGCCGTGAGGATCACGGCAGAGGATGAGGCGTTCATTGATTCGCTGGTGACGCCGGGCCATGCCTCGACGCCGGGATTCAACGATGTCAGTCATTTTGTGTCGGGGCGTAAACCGTACCTGATGTGAGCTTTCCCCTGTCCGTTCGACAGCCGACACCCTCGGCTGTTGGTTCATCGATTCAAGCGCGATCAAATGGAATCAATTGATTGATCGCTCGGAAACAGCCAAGGACTTATGCATGCACAATCGCCCTGTCGAGGTATCCAGAAAGCCTTTGCGTGGGCTGCTGTTCAAATGGTTTGCCGATAAAAAGCTGCAAGAGCTACCTTCGCCGGCATCGACCGCGACCGCCGGCGATCGCAAACCCTCGATTGAATACCGGGCGGATATCGACGGGCTACGCGCAATTGCCGTGTTGCTGGTGTTGATTTTCCACGGTGGCCTGACGTTTTTCCCGTCCGGTTTTATTGGCGTCGATATCTTCTTCGTGATCTCGGGTTATTTGACGACCGCGATCATCAAGAAATCGCTGAACAACGGCACGTTCACGTTCTCGGGGTTCTATACGCGGCGAATCTGGCGCCTGCAACCGGCCGTCATTGCCTTGCTGGTGGTAACGCTGTTAATCACAACGCTGCTGTACTTGCCCGATGACTATGTCGACTTTCTCAAAAGCGAAAAGTACACGTCGCTGATCATCTCCAACCAGTACTTCGCCAAAGTCACGACGGGATATGCCACGCCCGATGCGGCCAGTCTGCCACTGCTGCACACCTGGTCGCTGGCCATCGAATGGCAGTGGTATCTGGCGCTGCCACTGGGCCTCTGGTTGCTCGACCGCTATCTGGCGAAAAGCGCTTTCAAAGCGGCGGTACTCGGCTTGACCCTGGCGGCCATGGCGCTCGCGCTGTACCTGTCTTACTCCGCTCCGGATAAAAACTACTACTTCTTCACTGCGCGAATGTTCGAATTGATGATTGGCTCCTGTGCGGTCATCTTCAGCACGGACACGTTCAGGCTCAATCGACTGAGCGCCACGCTGGTCTGCGCGCTTTCGCTGGCGACGATCATCTACTGCGCCACCCTGGAAGATATCCTGCCGGGCTTTCCGCGATACCACGCGATTGCCGTGTGCCTCGCTACGGCAGCCTTGCTGTTCAAGGGTGTTGGCGATGCGAGCATCACCTCGAAACTGCTGGCGTTCAAACCGCTGGTGTTTATCGGCACGCTCTCGTACTCCTTGTACTTGTGGCACTGGCCGATCCTGGCGGTGATGAATTACATGGGCATCGCGCTCACCCCGCCGATGACCATCGTTTACTTCGTCTGCACATTCGTCACGGCGTGGCTCTGCTATGTGTTGATCGAAAACAGGTTTCGCAAGGCCAGGCTCGGCTTTGCCAAAACCCTGGTCGTGTTGATGATCGTGCCGGCTATCGGCCTGTCGCTGCTCCACGCTGCCAGCGTCAGACAGGAAGGCTGGCCGAACCGCTTCAACCAAGGCTACAACAACGTGTTCAATGGCTTGAAAGCCTCTGTTCCGGCCTCTCGGGAGGGATGCCTGGGTGTCAGCGATGGCGCCGATCCTGGCTGTATTGCGGGCGCCGCGCAGGCCGCACCGCAAATATTGCTGATGGGCGATTCGTTTTCGAACCACTATTGGGGCTTTGTTGAAACGCTGGCCAGGGATGCCAATCTTGCCGTACTGACGCAGGGCTACCCGGCGTGCCTGGCCTTGCCCGGGATCTACCTCTACGACGTGAATAAATACACAAACGGGCTGTATCAAAAATGCCACGACGCCACTCAGCGCTATTACGACATGATTGCGAAGCAGCGTTTCAAGTATGTGATCGTGGGTCAGTTCTGGGAGGCCTATCTCGACCATGACATCGTCACGAAGCTGGATGACCCGCGCAGTCCGGAACTGTCGCAACAACGCCTCGGGCTAGCGATCCGCAAGGCCCTGGATATCATTGTAGAATCCGGTGCTACGCCGGTCTTTCTGGAAAACACCCTGCCCATGCCTGCCGGGATCAACACGTGCCTGCTGCAACAGGTCAAGTTGCGCGGGCTGATGGGCAGTGCCGAGCAAAGCAGCCTCTGCGCGACGGCGCCATGGTCAGGCGCCAAGGAGCCGGTGCTGGATCAACTGTTCAATGATCTGAAAAACGAATACCCCGGTTTGATCGTCATAGATCCGAAAATCGTGCAATGCAAAGACGACGCGTGCATGACCACCGTCGACGGTTTGCCGGTCTATCGTGACATTGGGCATATCACCGATTATGCCTCGTACAAGTTCGGCGAGATGTACCTCATGCGCTTTGGCAATCCATTGAAGGTTGCTCAGTGATGTCGACTTTATAAGGCAAGATCAAAATATCGCAGCCTGCGGCAGCTCGTGCGAGGGAATGCGTGTGAAGAATATTGAGCATCCGGCCAATATTCAGCACAAAAACCACGTATCCTTCGCGCCCCGTTTGACCATCAACCCCCGCGAGGACAGTTTGTCTAAAGGTATCGCTCTATCGGTTTCAGCCTCGGTGCTGTTTGCCGTCATGTATTACTACACTTCGCTGCTCACACCGTTGAGTGGCGTAGAGATTTTCGGCTGGCGGATGCTGCTGACCGTGCCATGCATGACCGTGTTCATGCTGGTGTCCGGCGAATGGCGGCGCGTGCTGGAGCTGGTTCGCTGGGTCGCGGCAAAGCCAAAACTGGCCGCCGGACTGGTCGTCTCGGCCGCCCTGCTCGGCGTGCAACTGTGGCTGTTCATGTGGGCGCCGCTTAACGGCTACAGCCTCGATGTGTCGCTGGGCTATTTTCTGCTGCCACTGGCGATGGTCCTGACCGGACGGATTGCCTACGGCGATAGCCTGTCGTACTTGCAAAAAGTTGCGGTGTTCTTCGCCACCCTGGGAGTATTGAACGAGCTGTATCAGGTCGGTGGTTTTTCCTGGGCGACGCTGGTGGTCGTGATCGGCTACCCGCTGTATTTCGTCCTGCGCAAATACCTGAAAACCGACCACCTCGGCGGGTTGTGGGTGGATATGACGCTGATGCTGCCGGTCGCCTGGTGGTTTGTGCAGGGCGGCGAGCAAGGGTTTGGCGTGTTTGATCAATACCCGGGGCTGATGTGGCTGATCCCGCTGCTGGGGTTGATCAGTGCGTCGGCGTTGGTGGTGTACATCATCGCCAGCCGCTTGTTGCCGTTCAGTCTGTTTGGCTTGTTGAGCTATGTTGAACCGGTGCTGCTGCTTGGTGTGGCGCTGTTGCTCGGTGAGAGCATCAAGTCCGGGGAGTGGCTGACGTACATTCCGATCTGGCTGGCGGTTGTGGTGCTGGTCTTCGAAGGTTTCAAACACCTGATGCGTCAACGCCGTCCTTAAAAGCAAAAGATCCCGGCCCTGCATCGCTGCAGGCCGGGATTTTTTCATTTCAGTGGCCGATTACTCTGTGGCAAGTACACCACGACGCACCTGATCACGCTCGATCGATTCGAACAGTGCCTTGAAGTTGCCTTCGCCGAAACCATCATCACCTTTGCGCTGGATGAATTCGAAGAACACCGGCCCCATCAGGGTTTCCGAAAAGATCTGCAGCAGCAGGCGCTTGTCGCCCTGCTCCGAGGCACCGTCGAGCAGGATGCCGCGCGATTGCAGTTGATCAACCGGCTCGCCGTGGTTTGGCAGACGGCCTTCGAGCATTTCGTAGTAGGTGTCTGGCGGCGCAGTCATGAAGCGCATGCCGATCTTCTTCAACTGATCCCAGGTCTTGATCAGGTCGTCGGTGAGAAACGCAACGTGCTGAATGCCCTCGCCGTTGAACTGCATCAGGAACTCTTCGATCTGACCCGCGCCTTTGGACGACTCTTCGTTCAGCGGGATGCGGATCATGCCGTCCGGTGCGGTCATCGCTTTCGAGGTCAGGCCGGTGTATTCGCCCTTGATATCGAAGTAACGAATCTCGCGGAAGTTGAACAATTTCTCGTAGAAGTTCGCCCAGTAGGCCATGCGACCGCGATAGACGTTGTGCGTCAGGTGGTCGATGATCTTCAGGCCAGCGCCAACCGGATTGCGATCAACGCCTTCGATAAACACGAAATCGATGTCATAGATCGAGCTGCCTTCGCCGAAACGGTCGATCAGGTACAGCGGTGCGCCGCCAATGCCTTTGATCGCCGGCAGGTTCAGCTCCATCGGGCCGGTTTCGATGTGGATCGGCTGAGCGCCGAGTTCCAGTGCACGGTTGTAGGCTTTTTGCGAATCCTTGACGCGGAATGCCATGCCACAAACCGACGGGCCGTGCTCGGCGGCGAAATACGAGGCGACGCTGTTCGGTTCGTTGTTGAGGATCAGGTTGATCGCGCCCTGACGGTACAGATGCACGTTCTTGGAGCGGTGGGTCGCGACTTTGGTGAAGCCCATGATCTCGAAGATCGGCTCCAGGGTGCCCGGCACCGGCGAGGCGAGCTCGATGAATTCAAAGCCCATCAGGCCCATTGGGTTTTCGTATAAATCTGCCATGGTGGCACCTCATCATTTCTTATCAATTAACCAGGGTTATTTGTCAGTCATGTGAGGTCGGTGGGTGGCGCGCAGGAGATGCCACGCACACTGCGGGCGAGGAAGTCACCGTAGATCAGTTGAAACCCGAATATCTTCATTGTCGACCCAAGGCTCTTGCGGGCGAGGCTTCTGCTGCCAGAAGACGATTATTATTGTATGCGTAACCCGATTCTACACAGCGTAAATAGGCTTGTCTGCTCTCTCTATAAAATCCGCTTTCCGGCGCCCGGTGCAAGGGGTTTGTTGCACAGGTAAATGCCCGCCAGGATCAGCGCGCCGCCCACGTACATGGCCGGTGTCAGTTGTTCATCAAGCAGCACTGCGCCGAAGATCACGGCCGTCAAAGGGTTTAGAGCGATAAACACCCCACTGCGCGTCGCGCCGATTTTACGGATGCCGTCGTAGTAACCGATGTACGCCAGCGCCGAGCCGAGGGCGCCGAGGTACAGCAGGCCAAGCCATTGCGGCAGACCCAGATTATTCAGCGCCTCCCAGTTCAGTTCGCCGCGCACTGCCGCCAGAACCCATAACATGAGCGTGCCGATCAGAATCGAGTACGTCACGGTCTGCACCGGCCCCAGTGTCTGGTTCAGCTCACGGGAAAACAACGAATAAACACCCCACCCCAGCACACAGCCGAGAATCAACAGATCTCCGATCCATGCGTCAGGCGTTGCAGCCAGTAATTGCGGGTTGCGGCTGATAATGACCAGCCCGGCACCGCCAATACAGGTGGCGATACCGGCGGTTTTAAGCCGGCCCAAGCGTTCTTTGAACAGCCACCACGAGGCAAGCCCGATCACCGCCGGGTTCAACGCCACAATCAACGAAGCGCGCGACGCGTTGATGTATTGCAGGCCGTAAAAGAAGCACAGGTTGTAAAAGAAGATCCCGAAGAACCCCAGCAGCGCCAGTTGTAACCATTGCCGTGGCGACGGCCGCGCCAAGGGAATCCGCGCCAGCCACAAGCAGCCAAGCAGCGCCGCACTGGCGAGCAAGAAGCGCAGGCTGGCCGCAAACATCGGACTGAGAATGCCGGCCAGAAAACGCCCAGCGACAAAGGTCCCGCCCCAGATCATGGTCACCGCCGCCAGTGTCAGATAAACCGGGATGTCGGACGATGTTGTGTGCAGTTGCTCGACGTTGCGCATGACGCTCCAGATCAAAAAAACCAGGGAATGCCGTATCATTCACCTCATTATTCGTCATCGTAAAATGAGCAAATACTCATGACCCTTACCCAACTGGAAATCTTCTCGCTGGTCGCAGAACTGCGCGGGTTCACCCTCGCGGCCCAGCGGCTGGGGATTTCGCAGTCGGCGGTGTCCCACGCGATGAAGTCGCTGGAGCAGGAACTCGGCGTCGAGCTGCTGCATCGCCACCAGGCGTCAGTGGAACTCAGTGATATCGGCAAGCAATTGCTGCTGCGCGCCCGCGCCATGCTCGGTCTGGCCAACACCTTGCGTCAGGAAGCCGCCGATGCACGCGGCATGAAAAGCGGCACCCTGCGCATCGGCTCGTTCGGGCCAACCTCGTCGATCAAACTGTTGCCCAGGATTCTGCGGCAATATCGCGAGGCGCATCCGGGCATCGAAGTGCACATCGATGAAGGGCCGGATCGACAAGTGACGCAATGGCTGGAAGAGCGGCGGATCGACATCGGATTCGTGGTGCTGCCCGAAGAGCGCTTCGACACGTTTGCCTTGATCGAAGACCAGATGGTTGCCCTGCTCCCTGCAGGCCATCCGTTGGCAGCGCGGCCGGCGTTGAGCCTCAAGGATTTGTGCGACACCCCGTTCGTGCTGACCGAGGCCGGTTCTTCGGAGCTGGTGTCGCGGCTGTTCATGGCCGCGCGTTTGCAACCCAACATTCGCTATCGCAGCTCGCAACTGCTCAGCACGCTCGACACGGTCAGCCGTGGTGATGCCATCACCATCGTCGCCGAAGGGTCACTGCCCAACGACGCCACACCTCACTATGTGAAGAAACCCTTGATGCCGACTGTGCAGCGTCAGGTCGGACTTGCCGTCCTCGATCAACGCCAGGCGTCCCCGGCTACGCTGGCCTTTATCGAGTTGGCAACGCGGATGAAACACTGATGGGCGGCGCATGCGCCTTCTGCCATCTATCCTCCCCTCTGGCTGATGTGTTTTTCAGCGGCGCGCCGTTGTCCGGCCTGCCTTCAAGAGCCCCCTTCCATCGCGACAGGATGCGCCCATGCCGTTGACCGTCAAACCCCGCCGAACGCGCAGCAGCCGCATCGTCGTGACCCTGCTCAGCGGCTTGCTTCCGGTGTTGCTGGGCAGCGCGATTCTTTATATGCAGGCCGAACGCACACTGGAACAAGGTTCACGGCAGACTGCCGAAGAAGCGTTGCGCCAGTTCGATTTGATGCTCGATAACACTGCCCAGGCAGCCCGCGAATTGCTGCCACTGGCCGGCCAGACCTGCGAGAACGTCAAACTCGCCCTGCGCGAGCAAGTGACTCGCCGGCCATTTGTACGCTCGACCAATCTGGTGTGGGACGACAACCTCTATTGCAGCTCCTTGTTTGGCGACTTCAAGGAGGCGGTCAATGCCGGCGATTACAATCAGGGCAAGTTGTGGCTGATGAATGGCAACCCGGTGACACCCAACACCGCCCTGCTGGTCTATCGGCTCAGCGAAGGTCGCGGCGGCGCCCTGACGACACTGGACGGTTACCATCTAAGCAACATGTTGCGTCTGATCGGCCGGCACATGTTGCTGGTGCTGCAAGTGGGCGACAACTGGCTGTCGGCCGACGGACAAGTACACACCGGCGCCCTGCCCGAGTTGCCGATAGCGCAACACACACTGGATTCTTCAGGCTATGCGTTCAGCGTTTCTGCCGGTTTTCCCGAGGGCGAAATCTGGCGCTACATGGCCGATGAATATCCGCCACTGTTCAGTCTGTTGATCTTTTTTGGCGTGGTCTCGGGTGCCATCGGCCATGTTTTGCAAAAGCGTTCTACTTCACCGAGCCACGAGATGCTCCGCGCGCTGGAAGCCGGCGAGTTCATTCCTTACTTCCAGCCCGTGGTGCATGGCGACAGCAAAAAATGGTCGGGCGCTGAAGTGTTGATGCGCTGGACCCACCCCAAAGAAGGCGTGGTGCGCCCGGATCTGTTTATCCCGTTCGCCGAGCATTCTGGCCTGATCGTGCCGATGACCCGCGCCCTGATGCAACAGACCGCTGCGCTGCTGGGGCCGCTGTCATCGACGTTCCCCCCGCCATTTCACATCGGCATCAATATCACCGCGAGCCATTGCAAGGATCTGGATCTGGTGGAGGACTGCCGGGTGTTTCTCGCCGCGTTCGTTCCCGACAGCATCAGCCTGGTACTGGAGTTGACCGAGCGCGAGTTGATTGAGCCGACCGACATCACCCGGCAACTCTTCGAGCAATTGCATGCGCTGGGTGTGAAGATCGCGATCGACGACTTCGGCACCGGCCACTCGAGCCTTGGCTACTTGCGCAAATTCAATGTCGACTTTCTCAAGATTGATCAGAGTTTCGTCGCCATGATCGGCATCGATGCGCTATCCCGACACATTCTCGATACCATTATCGAACTGTCGGCCAAGCTTGATTTGGGTATTGTTGCCGAAGGTGTCGAAACTCAGGCGCAAGCCGATTATCTGACCGAACATCACGTCAACTTTCTGCAAGGCTACCTGTTCGGCAAACCGATGCCGGCGGCGGACTTCATCAGCGCATTAACTCACCATTAACTAAACCGGATTAAGACGAGCGTCCCGATCAGGCGCACCAAATTGATACAAAAGACCGCAGTTGTTACATCAAGACAACATCAGGATTTACTCTTGGCGCATTAACTACTACAATTTTTTCAACCTGAGCAAAATTGGCAGGTGAGCCATTTATCACCGAGTCGCTTCAAGGCTCTTGGCTTATAGCTTTGTTTGCGGTTGGTATCAGCCAAACACACTATTGGAGTAAAGATATTGTCCAGACTCGCTGAATTTCGTGCAGCTGAAAAGGCCCTTCAGGAACAGCTCAAGCAGCTGGAATCGCTGAAGAACGATGCCGGGCTCAAGAAAGAAATCGAATTCGAAGAAAAGCTCCAGGGGCTGATGAAAACCTACGGCAAAGGCCTGAAAGACATCGTCGCCATCCTCGATCCGAACCCGGCAAAATCCGGTCTGCAGACCTCTGCAGCACCTAAAACCCGCCGCGCTCGCGTGGTCAAGGTTTATCACAACCCGCACACCGGTGAACTGATCGAAACCAAAGGCGGCAACCACCGCGGCCTGAAAGCCTGGAAGGAACAATACGGTGCCGCCACCGTTGATTCCTGGTTGCGCGGTTAATCCCGCGCCGAAAAAAAGCCCTGCATGATGCAGGGCTTTTTTATTGACAATATCTAACAAATGAAATGAATTTCATCTAACAATTTTCGACTTTTCTGTAACGTTGCTGAGTCAGAAAGCTAAACATTTTGCTGCGCAATGTTGCGATCGCAGCCCTTCGTTAAACTTTGTGCTTAATCCCTTCGGGTATCTAATCAAGCCGTGAAGAGTACAGCGACTTAAAGTTTCAAGCTGTTTCTCAGCGCCACTATCTCGTCTGCGCTTGCCTTATAAACCTCCGCCTGTCCGGCGTAGGAAAGAACATAAGCCTTGTCGGCCTCGACCGCCGCCACCAGGGTTTGCGACAACACATGTCGACCGTTTTCGGTGATCGTGCAAGTGGTTTCCAGCGCCGACAAAGTGCCCAGCGTGGCCTCATGCACTTTGTTGCAGACACTCTGGTAGCCGCCCTGGAAGAAGTCCTTCTGTATCGACTTGCGCATTTCCAGCAGCACACCTTGCAAATTGACCTGGTGGCCCTTCTCAACTTGCGTCATGGTCAACTCCATGACCATCACTTGATTGCCATCGGCGTCGTTCTTGACCGCACGTTGACGGGAAACCTGCGCCGTCGCCTCGGGCAGCGCCTCGACTTCCCAACCGGCCGGCCAGGTCACAACGGGCTCGTCCGCTGATACGCCAACAGCCACAAGAGACAACGCAGAAAACACAAACAGGGATTTGAACAGTCGGATCATTGCCGGGCGCACTCGCAGATTGAGCCGTAAAGTCTGAGCCTCGCCCGCACGCAGGGCAAGTCTGCCCTTTCATTTGGCGATGCCGGCAGGCATGCGTATCATTGCGCCCATTCACTCGCCCATAGTTATTGGAGGGCCCATGAGCCTGCACGAACTCAACACTTTCCCCGGCGTCACCGCCACGCCAGACAGCGCAACCCGCAACTTCGTCTTCAACCACACCATGCTGCGCGTCAAAGACATCACTAAATCCCTGGACTTCTACACCCGCGTGCTGGGTTTCTCGCTGGTTGAGAAGCGTGACTTCCCGGAAGCCGAATTCAGCCTGTACTTCCTCGCACTGGTCGATCAATCGCAGATCCCGGCCGACGCCGCTGCTCGCACTGAATGGATGAAGTCGATTCCAGGCATTCTGGAACTGACTCACAACCACGGTACCGAGAACGACGCGGATTTCGCCTATCACAACGGCAATACCGATCCGCGTGGTTTCGGTCATATCTGCATTTCGGTGCCGGATATTGTGGCGGCGTGTGCACGCTTTGAAGAATTGGGCTGCGACTTCCAGAAGCGCCTGAGCGATGGCCGCATGAAAAGCCTGGCGTTCATCAAGGATCCGGATGGTTACTGGGTAGAGATCATCCAGCCTGCGCCGCTGTAAAAGCTGAAAAGCCCCTCACCCTAGCCCTCTCCCAGAGGGAGAGGGGACTGATTGGGGGATATTGCGGAAGTTCACCGACTTGAACGATTGGCGTTGAATCCATAATCGATCAGGTCTTACTGGTCGACGCACCACTTCAGACACCTTGGTCGGCTCCCTCTCCTTCGGGAGAGGGCTGGGGTGAGGGGCAGCTTTTGACGCGCAATAAAAAACCCGTGATCGCTCACGGGTTTTTTTCATTTCTGGCCGGACGTTTAAGCCGGCGCCGAAGTGCGAATCAAGTGATCAAAGGCGCTCAACGAAGCCTTGGCACCCTCGCCCACCGCAATCACGATCTGCTTGTACGGCACAGTCGTCACGTCGCCGGCAGCGAAGATGCCCGGAATCGAAGTCTCACCACGGTTGTCGACGATGATCTCGCCCCGCGGCGACAGCTCGATGGTGCCCTTCAGCCAGTCAGTGTTCGGCAGCAAACCGATCTGCACGAAGATCCCTTCCAGCTCGACAGTACGCAACTCATCGGTGTTGCGATCCTTGTAGCGCAAGCCGTTGACCTTCTCGCCGTTACCGGTGACTTCAGTGGTTTGCGCACTGGTGATCACGGTGACGTTCGGCAGGCTGTGCAACTTGCGTTGCAGTACGGCGTCAGCGCGCAGTTGTACGTCGAACTCCAGCAGGGTTACGTGCGACACGATCCCGGCCAGGTCGATGGCCGCTTCCACGCCGGAGTTACCGCCGCCAATCACCGCCACACGCTTGCCTTTGAACAGCGGACCGTCGCAGTGCGGGCAGTACGCCACGCCTTTGTTACGGTATTCCTGCTCGCCCGGCACGTTCATTTCTCGCCAGCGCGCACCGGTCGCCAGAATCACACTCTTGGCTTTGAGGGTCGCGCCGCTGGCGAAGCGGACTTCGTGCAGCTCGCCGTTCTTGCCCGCGATCAGCTTGTCGGCGCGTTGCAGGTTCATGATGTCGACGTCGTACTGCTTGACGTGTTCTTCCAGCGCCGTGGCCAGTTTCGGGCCTTCGGTTTCCTGCACGGAAATGAAGTTCTCGATGGCCATGGTGTCGAGCACCTGACCGCCAAAACGCTCAGCCGCAACACCAGTGCGAATGCCTTTACGTGCAGCGTAAATCGCTGCCGAAGCACCGGCCGGGCCACCGCCGACAACGAGCACGTCGAAGGCCTCTTTGGCGCTGATCTTTTCAGCCTGACGCTCGATCGCGCCGGTGTCGAGTTTGGCCAGAATCTCTTCCAGGCCCATGCGGCCCTGACCGAAGTTTTCACCGTTGAGGTAAATGCTCGGCACGGCCATGATCTTGCGATCGTTGACTTCGTCCTGGAAAAGCGCGCCGTCGATAGCGACGTGGCGGATATTCGGATTGAGCACGGCCATCAGGTTCAGCGCCTGGACCACGTCCGGGCAGTTCTGGCAGGACAGCGAGAAGTACGTCTCAAAGCTGAACTGACCTTTGAGCGAGCGGATCTGCTCGATCACTTCAACGCTGGCTTTCGATGGGTGGCCGCCGACTTGCAACAAGGCCAGCACCAGCGAAGTAAATTCGTGGCCCATCGGGATGCCGGCGAAACGCAGACTGATGTCAGCGCCCGGGCGGTTGATCGAGAACGATGGCTTGCGAGCATCGTCACCGCTGTCGATCAAGGTAATTTGGCTCGAAAGGCTGGCAACGTCTTTCAGCAGTTCCAGCATTTCACGGGATTTCGCACCGTCGTCGAGGGAGGCAACGATCTCGATCGGCTGGGTGACCCGTTCCAGGTACGATTTCAACTGGGCTTTAAGATTGGCGTCCAACATACGGGCGATTTCCTTTATTTGAGGCGAAAAAAAGCCCGAGCGAATCTCGCCCGGGCATTTTTATGGGGCGGTGCAGCGTACTTAAGAAGGTGCGGCGTACCGCCCTGAGTTGCGTGTCACAGACTTAGATCTTGCCGACCAGGTCCAGGGACGGTGCCAGAGTGGCCTCGCCTTCTTTCCACTTGGCTGGGCAGACTTCGCCTGGGTGAGCAGCAACGTACTGAGCAGCCTTGATCTTGCGCAACAGCTCGGAAGCGTCACGGCCAACGCCGCCATCGTTCAGTTCAACGATTTTGATCTGGCCTTCAGGGTTGATCACGAAGGTGCCACGGTCAGCCAGGCCAACTTCTTCGATCAGCACGTCGAAGTTGCGGGAGATGGCGTGGGTCGGATCGCCGATCATGGTGTATTCGATTTTGCCGATGGCTGGCGAAGTGTTGTGCCAGGCAGCGTGGGCAAAGTGGGTGTCGGTGGAAACGCTGTAGATTTCTACGCCGAGTTTCTGGAAAGCAGCGTAGTTGTCAGCCAGGTCTTCCAGTTCGGTTGGGCAAACGAAGGTGAAGTCGGCTGGGTAGAAAAACACGACCGACCACTTGCCTTTCAGGTCAGCGTCCGAGACTTGAACGAAGTCGCCGTTTTTGAACGCGGTAGCTTTGAACGGTTTTACTTGGCTGTTGATGATAGGCATTGATGACTCTCCGTCAGTGGTTATGAAGTTGATGGGTGAATCCTACCCACTCACTCGACGGAAGGCTCATTGGCAAACCTGATGCTGCTGATTTGTTTTCGCTATTAGCTGACTGTATTAATAGAAGAAAACGATCTCTACGACGAAGCCGGTTTATCCGTAATCCGAGCCATTCCCTGGAATGGGCTGGCTTCAACATAGCGCATGGCGGACTTCATATCCTTCCAGCCGACGTAACTCATCAACGATTTCAGATCCCAGCCACTTTGGTGTGCCCACGTAGCGAAGCCGCGGCGCAGGGAGTGACTGGTGTAGTTCTCGGCGGCAATGCCCGCACGCTGCAAGGCCTGGCGCAGCAGAGGAATGATGCTGTTGGCGTGCAGCCCCTCCTCGTTCAGATTGCCCCAGCGGTCGATGCTGCGAAAAACCGGGCCACGCACCAGCGCCGCCTCCGTGATCCAGTCGATGTAGGCCTGCACCGGGCAGAGCTTGAGCAGCGCCGGCGCTTGATAGGTCTGCCCGAGGTTCTCGCGATCACCCTTGCTGCGTGGCAAATACAAGGTGATGCCTTTCCCTGCGTGCGCCTGCACGTGTTCGATTTGCAAGCGACACAACTCATCACTGCGGAAGCCACGCCAGAATCCCAGCAGAATCAAGGCGCGATCACGGTAAGCCTTGAGGAGTAACGGGCGGTCCTGCTGCTCTCTCGCGGTTTGTATTTCATGCTCAAGCCAATCGATGACGCGCTGCAGATCCTGCAACTGCAGCGGCTCCGCCTGTTTCTCCTGTGCCGGGTGCAGCGCGCGAATCCCCTTGAACACCTTGCGCACCACCGGCGCCTTGGTCGGATCGGCAAACCCTTGGCTGTTGTGCCACTGCGCCAGCGCCGACAGCCGCAGCTTCAACGTATTGATCGACAACTCCTCAGCGTGCGCCACCAGATAACGCGCAACGCTATCAGCCGTCGCCGGCAGAAACCCGCCCCACTTCACTTCGAAATGCTCGATGGCCGCGCGATAGCTGCGGCGAGTGTTGTCACGGGTGGCGGCTTGCAGATAGCGATCCAGATCGCTCATGGGCTGTTTTCTCGCTGGCGTACTGAGACAGGGATGCAGACGCGCATTTTGCCGTCTGACACTGGGTAATACCAGTATATCCCGTGTCTTTATTATCAAATGTTTACCTTTATTTTCTGGATGGTACACTGCGCGCTTTAGTGGCATGTACCACAGTACGTAACCGTAGGAGTTCACATGGCCCGTGGCGGCATTACCAAAGCCCTGGTGCAGATCGCGCGCACAGCAATCCTCGCTCGTGGCGAACACCCGAGCATCGATGCAGTACGCATTGAAATGGGCAACACCGGCTCGAAAACCACGATCCATCGCTATCTGAAAGAGCTGGATGACGGCGCGCAGCCGGTTGAAGCCTCGGCAGAGCCGATCGATGATGAGCTGACCGCCCTCGTCTCGCGCCTCGCCCAACGCCTCAAAGAACAGGCGCAAGAGCCTATCGAGCAAGCCCGCGAGCAGTTCGAGGAACAGCGCGAAGCACTGGAGTCGGAGCTGAAACAGACTCGCCAGGCTCTGGAAAAGCTCGAACACGAGCACGACATTCAAGGGGCTGCACTGGCGCGTGAATCCGAAACGCTGGGCAACACACGTTCGATGCTGCAAACCGAACAAACCCGCAATGCCGGACTGAATCAGGCATTGGCCGATTTTGAATTGCGTTTGCAGGACAAGGACGAGCAGATCCGCTCGCTGGAAGAAAAACACCTGCACGCTCGCGATGCACTCGAACACTATCGCAACGCCACCAAAGAGCAGCGCGAGCAGGAACAGAGCCGCCACGAAAGCCAAGTGCAGCAGATTCAGGCCGAATTGCGTCAAGCCCAGCAAAGCGCGTTGGTGCGTCAGGATGAGATCACGCAACTGCACCGCGACAACGAGCGTCTGCTTACCGAGAACCGTGGCACCCAACGCGAATTGAGCCTGATGCAGGACCAGCTCAAGCAGAGTAATCAGCGCCAGGATCAACTGCTCGAACAAGCGACCCGTGTCGACAGCGAGCGCACCCTCCTCCAGGAACGCTTGCGCGTGGCCGCACTGGAAAGCCAGGCACTCAAACAGAGTGTCGAGGAGCAGACGCTGCTCAGTCAGTCACTGGAAAGGGAATTGAGCAAAACTCAGGCAAGCCTGGAAGAAAGCCAGCGTCTGGCGGCTACCGTCGCGGCAGCGCCAGACTTGGCCAAACCGAAAGACGCTTAAGCGCCGACCGGCGTACGCAGGGTGACAAATTCTTCGGCGGCCGTCGGGTGCACCCCGATCGTGTCGTCGAAGTCGCGCTTGGTCGCGCCAGCCTTCAACGCAATCGCCAAACCCTGAACGATCTCGCCAGCGTCCGGGCCGACCATGTGGCAGCCGAGAACCTTATCGGTTTTACCGTCGACCACCAGCTTCATCAGGGTCTTTTCCTGGCACTCGGTCAGGGTCAGCTTCATTGGACGGAAACGGCTTTCGAAGATCACCACATCGTGGCCGGCTTCGCGCGCTTGCTCTTCGGTCAAACCGACCGTGCCGATGTTTGGCAAGCTGAACACCGCCGTCGGGATCATCTTGTAATCCACCGGACGGTACTGCTCAGGCTTGAACAGACGCCGCGCCACGGCCATGCCTTCCGCCAGCGCCACGGGCGTCAGCTGCACACGACCGATGACATCGCCCAGCGCCAGAATCGATGGCTCGCTGGTCTGATACTGCTCGTCGACTTTAATGAAGCCTTTGTCGGTAAGCTGCACATCGGTGTTTTCCAGGCCCAGATTGTCGAGCATCGGACGCCGGCCAGTGGCGTAGAAAATGCAATCCGCCTCCAGCTCTCGACCATCTTTAAGCGTGGCTTTCAAGCTGCCGTCAGCCTGCTTGTCGATGCGCGCGATGTCGGCGTTGAATTGCAGATTCAGGCCACGCTTGGTCAGTTCTTCCTGCAAGTGCTTGCGCACCGAACCATCGAAACCGCGCAGGAACAGATCGCCGCGATACAGCAGCGTGGTGTTCGCACCGAGGCCGTGGAAGATCCCGGCGAATTCGACCGCGATGTAACCGCCGCCAACCACCAGCACACGCTTTGGCAGCTCTTTCAGGAAGAACGCTTCATTGGAACCGATCGCATGTTCGCGCCCCGGAATCTCCGGAATCTGCGGCCAGCCACCGGTAGCGATCAGAATGTTTTTCGCGGTATATCGCTCGCCATTCACTTCGACTTCATGCGGACCAACGATCTTCGCGTGCGCCTCATGCAAGGTCACACCGCTATTGACCAGCAGATTGCGGTAAATGCCGTTGAGGCGATTGATCTCGCGATCCTTGTTGGCGATCAGCGTCGCCCAATCGAAATTCGCTTCACCCAGGCTCCAGCCAAAACCGGACGCCTGCTCAAAGTCTTCGGCGAAATGCGCGCCGTACACCAACAGTTTTTTCGGCACGCAGCCAACATTGACACAGGTCCCGCCCAGATAACGGCTCTCCGCCACCGCCACTTTCGCGCCGAACCCGGCCGCAAAACGCGCAGCACGCACACCGCCGGAACCGGCACCAATCACATAAAGGTCAAAATCGTAGGCCATTTCTATCTCCTCGGCAGGGGATCAGCATACCTGCAGTCACCCATTGGGCAAGCGCTGCCAGTCATATGGGGGCGTAAAATGAAAAAACCCGCCGAAGCGGGTTTTTCTTACCAACCGATCAAGCGCTCTTAGTAAGCCTTGCCAGTCTTGTAGAAGTTCTCGAAGCAGAAGTTGGTCGCTTCGATGTAGCCTTCAGCGCCACCGCAGTCGAAACGCTTGCCTTTGAACTTGTAGGCCATGACGCAGCCGTTCTGGGCTTGTTTCATCAGGGCGTCGGTGATCTGGATTTCACCGCCCTTGCCTGGCTCAGTCTGTTCGATCAGGTCGAAGATGTCCGGGGTCAGGATGTAACGACCGATGATCGCCAGGTTCGACGGCGCATCTTCCGGCTTTGGCTTCTCGACCATGCTGTGTACGCGGTAGATGTCGTCGCGGATCATCTCGCCGGCGATCACGCCGTACTTGCTGGTTTCCTGCGGATCGACTTCCTGGATGGCGATGATCGAGCAGCGGAACTGCTTGTACAGCTTGACCATCTGGGTCAGTACGCCGTCGCCTTCGAGGTTGACGCACAGGTCGTCCGCCAGGACCACGGCGAACGGTTCGTCACCGATCAGCGGGCGACCGGTCAGGATCGCGTGGCCCAGCCCTTTCATTTCGGTCTGACGGGTGTAGGAGAACGAGCACTCGTCGAGCAGTTTGCGGATGCCGACGAGGTATTTCTCTTTGTCGGTGCCTTTGATCTGGTTTTCCAGCTCGTAGCTGATGTCGAAGTGGTCTTCCAGAGCACGCTTGCCACGACCGGTCACGATGGAGATTTCCGTCAGGCCAGCGTCCAGAGCTTCTTCAACGCCGTACTGGATCAGTGGCTTGTTTACCACCGGCAGCATTTCTTTAGGCATGGCTTTAGTCGCTGGCAGGAAGCGAGTACCGTAACCGGCTGCTGGGAACAAGCATTTCTTGATCATATAAGTCCTTGAAAGGGCTGTGTGTACGAGTTTCGGCGCAGTCTAATCAGGCGGCGTGCACCTTACAATGCCCCGCACTGGCTAACCGATGCCAACATAGAGAAATATTCTCGCCGATAGTTCCATCGGCATACGGGCGCAGCCAGATCAGCGTAGCTCAAAGCTACCGGCAAACTGAATCACCATACGCTCATCGCCCCCCAATGCGAGCATTTGCCGGTATCATGGCGCCTTTGAACCAGCGAACGAGACAGATAGATGGCCGCGGTAAAAATCATCAACGGGTATGTGATCGACAAGAAAGACGGCAAGTGGACGCTGACCACCACCAATGGCGAGCACATCGCCGGGCCTTTCGACAGCGAGCAAATGGCGACCGATGTTGCTTCCGTATTCACGGACACTCCGGCATCGGCCAAGCGCCGTGGCAAAGATCAGGACTGATCTGCTGCGATATGCCCCAGCCCTGCCTTGAGCAGGGCTTTTTTGTGCCCGCGTACAAACAAGTGGCCAAACGCTATAACCTTTTCACACCGGCGCTGTCAGAGCGTCTAGTCCCCCTTGCTGAAGACCCGAACATGACCCTGAAAAAATGTCTGCCCCTGATTGCGGTATTGGCACTGGCCGGCTGTGCCACCTCCCAACCCACCTACCTGAACAACGGCGAACAGGGCCTGTCGATCGACTGCTCCGGCGAAGCCAACTCCTGGGCGACCTGCTATGAAAAAGCCGATGCGTCCTGCGCGGGCACCGGTTATCGCATTGTTGGCACTGACGGCACGCCCCAGCCCAAAGAAAGCGACAAAACCCTGGGTGTCGATGTCGGCAACTACAAGAACCGCAGTGTCGTCGTGGTCTGCAAATAGACCTTACATATGTATTTCGGCGAATTTGATCCCGAGTCCACGCACGACTTCGATCAGATCGTCGAGACGGTTGAACGACTCGACTTCGTCGTTTTCGTCGACCAGGAAGTAACTGCGGCCGGCGCTCTTCTTGAAAAACACAATCCACTCTCCCGGATTCGCCGGGTTCTGGATGACATGGGTGGCAGAGATCAGGCCCTCTACGTGGCGCTCCCGTACTTGCTCTCGCTTCATCGCGACTCCAGAAATGAAAATGCCGTCACAGCATGACTGCGACGGCATCGGTGCTGATGACTGTCAGTCTATCAGCCGGAAATGCACGCATTGGCGGCATTTTGTACGTCATGAGGACGAACCGGCACATTCGACATGCGCTCATGCAGCTTGATACTGCTGCCGCCGGAGCGATCTTCGATATCAAATACCGCCGCTGCGCCAGTGGAAAATTTCCCCGGCACGATGACCCGAACCCCATCCTTGTGCGGCTGCATTTGCAGCGCGCCACGACTGCCTGCCAGCTTATCGGCCAGGCATTGGGCATATTCATGGGGTTTCTTGCCGGAGATCACGCTCATGGTCGGCAGCGTTTCATTGATTTCCGAAACACTCGCACAACCACCCACAGCCAGAACCAATGGCAGACACACCACACCCCACTTCATACAAAACCTCCGTTAAAGACCGTCCGACAGCACAAATGCCGTTTTTCTCCGGGGCCTTCTGCATTTAACCCGCATCCGATTGCGAATATCTGTTCAAAATTGTCAAACCAACGC
Source organism: Pseudomonas sp. AIG (assembly GCF_977020205.1). Classification (NCBI taxonomy): domain Bacteria; kingdom Pseudomonadati; phylum Pseudomonadota; class Gammaproteobacteria; order Pseudomonadales; family Pseudomonadaceae; genus Pseudomonas; species Pseudomonas sp. AIG. Next base: position 60,273 of record NZ_CDROCK010000008.1, read on the forward strand.
CCGACGGCCAGATAATAACCCGTGCGGGCTGATAAACTGCGCGCAATTACAAGCTATCGTTTTGATTTTGTAGAAAAAGCCCTTCTGGAGGCGCCCATGAAATTCATTCACCAGCGCGAACACCTCAACGAAGACGACATCGTCGTCATTCAATGCTCGCAAATGTGCAACATCCGTCTGATGAACGACGCCAACTTCCGCAGCTTCAAGAATGGCGGCCGTCACACCTATCACGGCGGCGCCTTCGACACCTTCCCGGCCCGTATCACCGCGCCGAGCACCGGTTTCTGGAACATCACCATCGACACCGTCAACCGTCGTCCGATCAGCGTGACGCGCAAGCCGACGCTGACTCACTCGATCAAGATCATCCGTCGCTCCAGCACCAAACTCAGCTGAGACACGCCGTTAAACCAGAAAGGAATACATGACCGTGGCCCAAACGACCAAATATGTCATCAAGTACAAGCTCAACGGCGAGCGCCGCTTCGAGTTCGCGCAGCTGGAAAACGGCACTGCCGAAGAAGCCAAGGCTGCGCTTGACGCGATCCACGGCAATGATGATGTGATCAGCGAAATTAGCGTCAGCAAAGCACTGTAAGCATCGACAGCGAATTCGACCGCAAGCGGCGGAGTGTTCTGCCGCAAGGCCCGGCCTAGACTGACTTTCTTCGACCAAGTGTCAAGGAGTCAGCATGTCGATGTCCCCTTCCCGGCTGGATTCGCTCGACTGGGCAGGCCTTGCGCAGCAACTGGATCAGGATGGCTATGCAACCATCCGTTCGCTGTTGCTCGCCGAAACCTGCGATCAACTGAGTGCGCTGTATCCGCAGACCGAACCGTTTCGTTCGCAGGTCATCATGGCCCGCCACGGCTTCGGTCGCGGTGAGTACAAATACTTCGACTATCCCCTGCCGACACCGGTAGAACGCCTTCGCTGCGCGCTGTATCCGCACCTGGTTCCATTGGCCAATCGCTGGTACGAACGCATGAACCTGCCCGAGCGTTTTCCGGCGAGTCACGCCAAGTTTCTTCAGCGTTGCCATGCCGCCGGTCAACGACGCCCTACCCCTCTTTTGCTGCAATACGGTCCGCAGGATTACAACTGCCTGCATCAGGACCTGTACGGAGAATCGTTTTTTCCGCTGCAAGTGGCGATTCTTCTGTCAGAACCCGGCCGCGACTTCAGCGGCGGAGAATTCGTTCTTACCGAACAGCGCCCGCGCATGCAATCTCGCCCGCACGTGCTGGACCTGACGAAAGGTGATGCGGTGATTTTTGCCGTCAACCAGCGCCCGGTCAAAGGCGTTCGCGGTGATTATCGAGTGACGATGCGCCACGGTGTCAGTCGCCTGCACAGTGGAAAAAGGCATACCCTAGGCATCATCTTTCACGACGCCACATGACACTCATGCAACCCAACACTTTTGATCTGTTCGCCGATCACGAACCCGAGCAACGCCCTCGCACCGAGCAGATTGGCGAACAATCGTGGGTGCTGCACGGTTTCGCACTGCCGTGGATCGAGCAGATCCTGCCGGCACTGGATGCAATTCTTGCCGCGGCGCCATTGCGCCACATGGTCACGCCGGGCGGATTCAGCATGTCAGTAGGCACCAGCAGTTGCGGGCCATTGGGCTGGATCACTGATCACCATGGTTACCGTTATTCAGGCGTCGATCCGCTCAGTGATTTGCCATGGCCAGCGATGCCGGAAGTATTCTCGGAGCTGGCGCATTCGGCAGCGACACAGGCCGGATTTGCTGACTTCAACGCCGATTCCTGCCTGATCAACTGCTATGTCCCCGGCGCCAAGATTTCATTGCACCAGGACAAAGACGAAAACGCCTACAGCGCACCGATCGTTTCGCTGTCACTCGGGTTGCCGGCGATGTTCCTCTTCGGCGGTTTCAGTCGCAGCGACAAGAGCCAGCGCATTGCCTTGCTGCATGGCGACATGGTGGTCTGGGGTGGCGTTGATCGCTTGCGTTATCACGGCGTGTTACCGATCAAGCAGGGCCGGCATCCGCGTCTGGGTGAACAGCGGATCAATCTGACCTTTCGCGTGGCCGGATAACCTGCAAAAGTTTGACCGCAAGGCCCGGAGTGTTACGCCTTGCGACGCTGGTTAACCTGAATCAAACAGGACAACGGATAACCACCATGAAAACGCTTTCGACCCCCTTCACGATTGAAAACGATCCACGCTGGGCCGCTGTGGTTGCCCGAGACTCACGAGCGGACGGGCAATTTGTATACGCGGTGAAAACCACCGGCATCTATTGCCGCCCGAGCAGCCTCTCGCGCTTGCCGAAGCCGCAGAACGTCGAGTTTTTCGATACCGCTGAACAGGCCGAGGCTGCCGGCTATCGGCCGAGCAAGCGAGCCGGCAAGGATCAGAGTGATGTCGCCGCGCAGCATGCCGCAACCGTCGCCATTGCCTGCCGCCATATCGAATCCGCCGAGACGTTGCCGGCGCTCAGCGAACTGGCGCAAACCGCTGGCCTGAGCCCGTTTCATTTCCATCGCGTGTTCAAAGCCGCGACGGGGTTGACGCCCAAGGGCTACGCAACGGCGCATCGCTCGCGCAAACTCCGTGAGCGCCTGGCGGACGGCGGCTCGGTAACCAATGCGTTGTACGACGCGGGCTTCAATTCCAATAGCCGTTTCTATGAATCAGCGGATCATCTGTTGGGGATGAAACCCGGTGACTATCGCGCGGCCGGGAAGAACAACGACATCCGCTTCGCCGTTGGCCAATGCTCGCTCGGAGCGATTCTGGTGGCACAAAGCGAACGTGGTGTGTGCGCGATTCTGCTGGGTGACGATCCGCATCAGCTGGTGTGTGATCTTCAGGATCAGTTTCGTAAAGCCAACCTGATCGGCGCCGATACCGGGTTTGAGCAATTGATCGCCAGAGTCGTGGGATTTATTGAAGCCCCGGCGATTGGTCTCGATCTGCCACTGGACGTTCGCGGCACGGCGTTTCAGGAGCGCGTGTGGCAAGCCCTGCGGGAAATCCCGGCGGGCCATACGGCCAGCTACGCCGAAATTGCCCGGCGCATCGGCGCACCGACGTCCATGCGCGCGGTAGCCCAGGCCTGCGGGGCCAACCGCTTGGCGGTGGCGATCCCTTGCCACCGCGTGGTGCGCAGCGATGGCAATCTTTCGGGGTATCGCTGGGGGGTCGAGCGCAAGCGTCAGTTGCTGGAACGCGAGACGACGTCCTGAGCGGACGTCCCGCCCGGTCGGCAGCTGTCAGCGATTAACGTCTACTACAACCCGTCCGCGAAGTTGCCCGGCGAGCAGCTTCGGCGCCGCATCAATGGCCTCACTCAGACCGATTTCATGGCTGATCAATGCCAGCAACGAGAAATCCAGATCCCTCGCCAGACGATCCCACGCCTCCAGACGACGCACCTTGGGTTGGGTCACGCTGTTGATGCCGGCCAGGGTCACGCCACGCAAAATGAACGGGGCGACCGAAGCCGGGAAATCCATGCCCTGCGCCAGACCACACGCGGCGACGGTGCCTTCGGAGCGAGTGCTGGCGCAGGCATTGGCCAAAGTATGACTACCGACCGAATCGATCACCGCGGCCCAGCGCTCTTTTGCCAACGGTTTGCCGGGCGCTGACAACGTTGCCCGGTCGATGATTTCGCCGGCGCCCAATTGCTGAAGATACTCGTGCTCAGAGACGCGGCCAGTGGAGGCGACGACGCTGTAGCCAAGTTTGCTCAGCAGCGCGATGGCGAAACTGCCGACGCCGCCATTGGCGCCCGTCACCAGCACTTCGCCCTGGTCCGGCGTCACGCCATTACGCTCGAGCGCCAGGATGCACAGCATCGCCGTATAGCCCGCCGTACCGATGGCCATGGCTTGCGCCGCTGTGAAGGCGTTGGGCAATGGGATCAGCCAGTCGCCATTGAGCCGGGCTTTCTGCGCCAGACCACCCCAGTGATTTTCGCCGACACCCCAGCCATTGAGCACCACCTGATCACCCACCTTATAGTCGGGGTGCGAACTGGCTTCTACGGTGCCCGCCAGGTCGATGCCCGGCACCATCGGGAATTTGCGCACCACCGGACTGCTGCCGGTAATCGCCAGACCATCCTTGAAGTTCAGCGTGCTGTACGCAACAGCGACGGTGACATCGCCTTCGGGCAATTGCTCCTCGTTGACTTGCTGCAGGTTGGCGCGATAACCGCTGTCGTCTTTGTCGATCACAATGGCGTTGAACATGACTGCCTCGCATGACTGGTTTCAGAATGTCGTGCCTTGAAATACCACATCGCAACACCCTGCCACATTCGACTTTGCGCCAACCGGTGAATCGGCCGGGTATTTCCAACGCGGGCGACTATGCTTTTTCGACGGTCGTGGTTTCGCCGTTATCTCTTCAGAATCTGGTTTGTCGATGGAGCTGACAATGTCTTACCCGCGCTCGTTCTTCGCGATGTTGATGCTGTGCCTGCTGGCGTTCGCAAATGCCTTGGCGGCGCCAGCCACTGAGGCCCCGAGCGAGCCGACCTGGCCGCAAGTCATCACCAGCGGCAAGGCGAAACTGACGGTGTATCAACCGCAACTCGACAGCTGGGACGGCTACACCCTCAACGCCCGCGCCGCCGTCGAAGCCACCGCTGCCGATGGCAAATCCACCTACGGGATCGTGCAGTTCAGCGCGCATACGCTGGTCGACAAGGCCACCCGCTGGGTCGCGCTGGATCAGTACAAAATCATCAAGGCCGACTTCCCGGCCGATGCCAGTCAAGCCGACACCTGGGTCGCGGCGCTGCAGAAAGACGCCGGAAATCGCAAGAAAACCATCTCGCTGGATCAACTCGAAGCGGCCGTCGGTGTACTGTCCGCCGAGCAGAAAGCTGACAGCGCGCCGCTGGAAAACACACCGCCAACGATCATCAGTTCCGACGTCCCCGCCCTGCTCGTCTATATCGATGGCGATGCGGCCTACCGACCGGTAGAGGGTACTGCGCTGCAGCGGGTGATCAACACGCGGCCGCTATTGTTGAAGGACGCGCAAGGCAAACATTATCTGCACGTCTTCGATGGCTGGATGGTCGCCGACCAGCTCGATGGTGCCTACACGCGCCTGGCCTCACCGCCGACGGAACTGGAGAAAACCAAGCAGGCCGCGATTCAGAGCCGGCAAGTGGATCTGCTGACCGGGCAAAGCGACCCGGAAGACAAGGTCCCCAGCCTTGCCAAGCCACCACAGCCAAAGATTTTCGTCGCGACCACGCCGACTGAATTGCTGGTCACTGACGGCGCGGTGCAATGGTCGCCGATTCAGGGCACAGGCTTGTTGTATGTCACCAATACCACCGGGCACATTTTCAAGGAAATCGGTGACCAGTACAGCTACGTGCTGATCTCCGGGCGCTGGTTTCGAGCAAGCGACATGAATGGCCCGTGGACATTTACCCCAGCCGACAAACTGCCGGCGGACTTCGCCAACATCCCCGACGACAGCCCGAAAGAAAACGTCAAAGCCTCGGTTGCCGGCACGCCGCAAGCCAAGGAAGCAGCGATTGCCGCGACCATTCCACAGACGTCGGCGATCAAAAAAAGCGCGGTGAAAATGACCACGCCACAATTCGATGGCGAACCGCAGCTCAAGGCTATCAATACGACAACCCTGCAATATGTGGTCAACAGCGCCACACCCATCATCCGTGTCGACAACAACAGTTGGTATGCGGTGGAAAACGGCATCTGGTTCACTGCCACCAGCGTGAACGGCCCCTGGGTTGTGGCCAGCTCCGTGCCGGCGGTGATCTATTCGATCCCGCCGAGCTCGCCCATGCATTACCTCACGTACGTCAAAGTCTACGAGTCCAGCGGCGATACCGTGGTGGTCGGCTACACGCCGGGTTATCAGGGTTCAAACCTGGATCCGGACACCGGCGTCGTGGTGTATGGCACCGGTTATCCCTACACGCCCTGGGTGGGCAGCGTCTGGTATGGCCCGCCGGTGACTTACGGTTTCGGCGTCGCCATCCGCTATACACCGTGGACAGGCTGGACCTTCGGCTTCGGTTTCGGCTGGAGCTGGGGCGGCAGCACCGTGGCGATGGGCTGGGGTTGGGGCGCGTACCCGTGGTGGGGCAATTACGGCTGGGGTTACGCCTGGGGACCGCACCTGTATCCGGCGCCACTGGCCTGGGGCGGCGCCGCTTACGGTTATCGCGGCGGCGCGGTGGCCTGGGGTCCGGGAGGCTGGGCCGGGACCACCGGTAATATCTACCATCAGTGGGGTGATCGCGCGACGGTCAGTCGCTCGGGCGCTGGGTACAACGCCTGGACCGGTAATCGCTGGGCCGGTCAGGTGGGTTCTTCCTATAACTCACGCACTGGCGTCGCGGCTGCTGGGCAACGCGGTGCCGTGCACAACGTCTATACCGGCAATTACGCAGCAGGACGCAGTGGCGTGGCAGTCGGGCCAAACGGCGGCGCCATTGCCGGCGAACGGGTCACGGCCGGCAATGTGCGCAACGGCACGCAGGTCACCGCCAATCGTGGCGCCGTGTACAACCCCAACACCGGCAACACCACTCAATATGGCGGTGTTCGCGGGCGCAATGGCGGTGCGGCACGCGTGGGCGACAACGTCTACGCGGGACACGACGGCAACGTGTACAAGAAGACCGACAACGGCTGGCAATCGATGGTCGGGGGCGGCGCGACTCGCACGGCACCGGTCAATAACAATGCGCAGTTGCAGAACCTCAACCGAGAATCCGCCGCTCGCAATTTCGGCAACCAGCGCACCAACAACTTTCACAACTCCTCACAATTCATGAACCACTCGTTTGGCGGCGGAGGCGGTGGGGGATTTCATCGACGCTGAAAAACTGTACGGGTTGTTCTGAATTTCGAACTGGCTGCGGATCCGCTTTTACTGCTAAAAAACCGGCTTTGCCTTTCATAGTTTGGAGTACAGCCTTCATGAGCCAATGGCCAGACACCCGCATTCTTGACCTGTTCGGCATTGAGCTGCCGATCATCCAGGGCCCGATGGCCGGTGCGACGAATTCGTCCATGGTCATCGCCGTGTGCAATGCCGGGGGCCTTGGCTCCATGCCGGCGGCGATGCTGAGCCTCGAGCAACTGCGCGAAGAGCTGAAAACCATTCGTCAACACACCGACAAGCCCTTCAACGTGAACTTCTTCTGCCATCAGCCACCGGCCGCCGATGAGCAACGCGCACGTGACTGGAAGCATCTGCTGGAACCGTATTACCGCGAACTGGGCATTGACTTCGATGCACCGACGCCGGTGTCGAACCGAGCGCCGTTCGATGCGGCGGCCTGCGACGTACTGGAAGAATTTCGACCTGAGGTCGTGAGTTTCCACTTCGGTCTGCCAGAGAAATCCCTGCTGGATCGGGTCAAGGCAACCGGGGCGAAAATTCTTTCTTCGGCCACCACTGTCGATGAAGCGATCTGGCTGGAACAGAACGGCTGCGACGCGATCATCGCCATGGGCTACGAGGCCGGCGGCCATCGCGGCATGTTTCTCAGCGATGACTTGAGCAGCCAGGTCGGCACGTTTGCCCTGGTGCCACAGGTAGTCGACGCGGTGAACGTACCGGTGATTGCCGCTGGGGCCATCGCTGATGCGCGAGGCGTGGCGGCGGCGTTCACATTGGGCGCTTCGGCAGTACAGGTCGGGACGGCCTATCTGTTCACACCGCAAGCGAAAGTCAGCGCCGCTCACCACAAGGCGTTGCGTAGCGCCAAAGAGAGCGAAACGGCGATCACCAATATCTTCACCGGGCGACCAGCGCGGGGTATTCTCAACCGCGTCATGCGTGAGCTGGGCCCGATGTCGCCGACGGCACCGGCATTCCCCTTGGCCGGTGGTGCGCTGATGCCGTTGCGAGCAATCAACGAAGCAGAGTTTGCCAACCTCTGGGCCGGTCAGGCATTCACTCTCGGCAAAGACATTGGCAGTGCTGAACTGACCCGGCAATTGGCCGAAGGTGCATTGGCAAAACTCACTCGCCAGTGACGCTAAACAGCGTGAGGATCAAGCCTCCTCACACTGGTTTTAACCAACGCTTCCCGTTTGGCGGCATTTCGCTATATATTTCGTTATATAGCGAATTCACCCCCTCGCATCGGCGCAGTCCACCTCCAACAATCACTGCCCTCTGCACCCGCCAACAACGGAGCTGTTACATGACCACTCGTGCCTCACGTTTTGCCCCTACCTGCCTGGCCTCTTTGCTCGCGGTCTTCGCCATCGGCGCTGCTCAGGCTGATGAAGTACAGGTGGCGGTGGCAGCCAACTTTACCGCGCCGATCCAGGCCATCGCTGCCGATTTCGAAAAAGACACCGGGCACAAACTGGTCGCAGCCTACGGCGCCACCGGCCAGTTCTACACCCAGATCAAAAACGGCGCGCCGTTTGAAGTGTTCCTCTCCGCTGACGACACCACCCCGGAAAAACTCGAAAAAGAAGGCGATACCGTCAAAGGTTCGCGCTTCACCTATGCCATTGGCACATTGGCGTTGTGGTCGGCGAAGGAAGGTTATGTCGATGCGAAGGGCGAGGTTCTGAAAAAGAACGAGTACCAGCACCTGTCCATCGCCAACCCGAAAGCAGCACCATACGGCCTGGCCGCCACGCAAGTGCTGGAAAAGCTCAAACTGACCGAAGCCACCAAAGCCAAGATCGTTGAAGGCCAGAACATCACTCAGGCTTACCAGTTCGTATCGACCGGCAACGCCGAGTTGGGTTTTGTCGCGCTGTCGCAGATCTACAAGGACGGCAAAGTCAGCAGCGGTTCGGCATGGATCGTCCCTGCTGATATGCACGACCCGATCAAACAGGACGCCGTCATTCTCAACAAAGGCAAAGACAATGCTGCCGCCAAGGCCCTGGTTGAATACCTCAAAGGCCCGAAAGCCGCTGCGGTGATCAAGTCCTACGGTTACCAGCTCTAAATGTCGCTGACGAGTGCCGATTTCGCGGCGATCTGGCTGACCCTGAAACTGGCGTCCCTGACCACCGCGATCCTGCTGGTTGTCGGCACTCCGATTGCCCTGTGGCTGTCGCGCACCCGCTCGTGGTTGCGCGGCCCGATCGGGGCGATCGTCGCCCTGCCCCTTGTTTTGCCGCCGACGGTGATCGGCTTCTACCTGCTACTGATGATGGGTCCGCACGGGTTTCTCGGCCAATTCACCCAATGGCTGGGCCTGGGCACTCTGACCTTCAGCTTCACTGGCCTGGTGATCGGCTCGGTGATCTATTCCATGCCGTTCGTGGTGCAACCGTTGCAAAACGCGTTCTCGGCGATCGGCACCCGTCCACTGGAAGTGGCCGCTACCCTGCGCGCCAATCCGTGGGACACTTTTTTCAGCGTGATTCTGCCACTGGCACGTCCCGGTTTTATCACGGCGGCGATCCTCGGCTTCGCGCATACCGTCGGTGAATTCGGCGTGGTGCTGATGATCGGCGGCAACATTCCCGACAAGACCCGCGTGGTTTCGGTACAAATTTATGACCACGTCGAAGCGATGGAATATGCACAAGCGCACTGGCTGGCCGGGGTGATGCTGGCGTTCTCGTTTCTGGTGTTGCTGGCGCTGTACTCCAGCCGCAAGACCCGCGCAGGCTGGAGCTGATCGATGATTGATGTACGTCTGAACATTGCCTATTCGGATTTCAGCCTCGACGTCGACCTGAATTTGCCGGGACGTGGCGTGACGGCGCTTTATGGGCATTCCGGCTCAGGTAAAACCACCTGCCTGCGCTGCATTGCCGGACTTGAGCGCGCCGAACACGGCTTTATCCGGATCAACGACGAAGTCTGGCAAGACAGCGAAAACGGTATTTTCGTCGCGCCACACAAACGTGCGCTCGGCTATGTATTTCAGGAAGCCAGCCTGTTTCCTCACCTGTCGGTGCTGGCCAATCTGCAATTCGGCCTCAAGCGTATCGCCAAATCACAGCGTCGGGTCGACATGGCGCAGGCCACCGAACTTTTGGGCATCGGTCATTTGCTCGAACGCCATCCGCAGCACTTGTCGGGAGGCGAGCGTCAGCGTGTCGGCATCGCCCGAGCGTTACTGACCAGCCCGAAACTGCTGTTGATGGATGAGCCACTGGCGGCGCTCGACAGTCAGCGCAAAAATGAAATCCTGCCCTACCTGCAACGTCTGCATGACGAGCTGGAGATTCCAGTGCTGTACGTCAGCCATGCGCAGGATGAAGTCGCACGCCTGGCCGATCACCTGGTGTTGCTCAGCGAGGGCAAAGCACTGGCCAGCGGCCCGATCGGCGAAACCCTCGCACGTCTGGATCTGCCGATGGCGATGGGCGATGACGCCGGCGTGATCATTGAAGGCCAGGTCAGCGCTTACGATAAGGAATATCAATTACTCAGCCTGCAGTTACCGGCCACCGAGATGAACATCCGCGTCACCCACGCGCCAATGGCATTGGGTCAGGCCCTGCGCTGCAAAGTACACGCACGCGATATCAGCCTGACCCTGCAGAACAGCGAGTTCAGTAGCATTCTCAATCGATTGCCGGTGATCGTGGTCAGCGAACAATCGGCCGACAATGCCGCCCACGTGCTGATTCGTCTCGATGCCGGCGGCACCCCGCTGCTCGCGCGCATCACCCGCTATTCCAGAGATCAGCTGGGTGTGCACCCGGGCCAGCCATTATGGGCGCAGATCAAAGCGGTCGCGGTCCTCGCCTGAATCATTCGGCACGACGGCAGTGGCGTGCGGTCAATCGTTTTACAGACCGCCGCGCCATCGAAGGAAACCGCCATGCCCGACACCGAGTTGATTGCCGAATTGCCCTCCGACCTGCATTACGTCGATGACACCCAGCCCGGTATCACCCGCAAAAAACTGCGCGGCAAGTTCAGCTATTTCGAACCATCAGGCCAGCGCATCAGCGATCCCGACGAGATCAAACGCATCAATGGCCTCGCCGTGCCGCCAGCCTATACCGACGTATGGATCTGCCCTGACCCGCGCGGTCATCTGCAAGCCACCGGCCGTGATGCCCGTGGCCGCAAGCAATATCGTTATCACGCTCGCTGGCGCGAAGTGCGCGATGCCGACAAGTACTCGCGGCTACGCGAGTTCGGTCTGGCGCTGCCAAAATTGCGCAAACAACTGGAGGCGCTGTTGGCCGCGCCCGGCTTCAGTCGTGACAAGGTCATGGCCACGGTGATCACTCTGCTCGACGCCACACTGATTCGCGTCGGCAACACGCAATATGCTCGCGACAACCGTTCCTATGGCCTGACCACCCTGCGCAGCCGACATGTCGAAGTCAACGGCAGCGCGATCCTGTTCCAGTTTCGCGGCAAGAGCGGCATCGAGCATCAGATCACCGTCAAGGATCGACGCCTGGCGCGCATTATCAAGCGTTGTCTGGAGATTCCCGGGCAGAACCTCTTCCAGTACCTGGATGAAAACGGCGAGCGCCACACCGTCAGCTCTTCCGACGTCAACGCTTACCTGCAAACCCTGACCGGCGCCGATTTCACCGCCAAGGACTATCGGACCTGGGCGGGCAGTGCTTTGGCCCTGGCGGTGTTGCGCGAGTTGCAATGGCAGTCCGAGACCGAGGCCAAACGGCATGTGGTGGAGATGGTCAAAGGCGTCGCCAAGCAGTTGGGCAACACCCCGGCGGTCTGCCGCAAGTGCTACATCCACCCCGCCGTGGTGGAAAAATTCATGCTCGGCGCTCTCGCGGAACTGCCTCGTCCACGCGTGCGCAAAGGCTTGCGCGCCGAGGAAGTGGCATTGGCGATGTTCCTTGAGCGAATGAGCGAAATGACCGACGCATCTTGATCCACGGGGGAGCGTCATCTAGGCTAGCCACCCTCTCCTCTTCCGGACGACTGCAGACGTGAACAATTCAACCTTCTAAAAATGTACTCGCGACACGCCGTTCTCGGCGTTTGTCAGTGTTCACGACATTTTTTGGAGGTGCCGATGACTCACGTCTCGCGTACAGCCGCACTCGTTTCCCTGAATCAACTGGGTTTTCAGTTTGCCAATGGCGCAACGCTTTTCGAAAGCCTGAGCCTGAATTTTGATGGTCAACCGACCGCTATCGTCGGGCGCAATGGTGTCGGCAAAAGTGTACTCGCACGTCTGATTGCCGGACAGTTGCAGCCCACCTCCGGCAGCGTGTTACATTCAGTTCCCGCGCATTACGTCGCGCAGACTTTTGTTATTAAACCGGGGCAAACCGTGGCAGAAGCTACGGGAACGGCCCCGGCGCTCAGCGCACTGGAGCGACTGAAGCTCGGCGGTGCCACTGCCGGCGACTTCGATCTCATCGACGAACGCTGGGATCTGGCGGAGCGTTTGCGCCAAATGCTCGATGAGGCCGGGTTGAATGACATCACCACTACGGACCTCGCCGAAAATCTCAGCGGCGGCCAGCAGGCCAGAATTGCCCTGATCGGTGCGCTGCTGAGTCCGGCGCAATTGCTGGTACTCGCCGAACCGACCAACCACCTCGACGGTGCCGGTCGGCAATGGTTGAGGAACGTGCTTGAACGATGGCGCGGCGGTCTGATTATCGTCAGTCACGACCGGCAATTGTTGGAGCAGATGCAGCGAATCGTCGAACTTACGTCTACGGGGGCAAGCGCTTTCAGCGGAAGGTTCTCGGAATTCGCCGAGTATCGCCGGGTACATCAACAAGCGGCGCAGGCGCAACTCGATCAGGCCCGTACCGAGCGTCAGCGTCAGCGTGAACGCGCACGACTGCAACGCGAGCACGACACGATTCAGCGCCATGCGGCTGGCAGCCGGCGCAATGCGCAAACTGCAAACGTCTCTGGCTTCGAACGGGCGGCGATGAAAGCGGCCGCGCGCGACATCATGGGCCACGTAAAGGTCGGTCATCAGGCACGCAAATCCGATCTGGATGAGCGCGTTCGAGAGGCGTACGCCAACGTCCGCCCGGACGACGGCGTGCTGATCAATCTGCCGGGCAGTGTGGTTCCGAGTAATCGCCGGGTGTGCACGCTGATCGACGCATGCTTGCCATGGTTGCCGGCCGATGCGCCCAGCACACGACTGGATCTCGTCATTCAAGGACCGATGCGTATTGCTGTCAGCGGGCACAACGGTTGTGGCAAATCGACGTTGTTGAAATTATTTGCAGGCGAAGCGTCGCCGGTCAGCGGTGAGTGCAACACGCATGTGCCTTTTGCCTTTCTCGATCAACAGCTTAAATTGCTGGATGACCACACCTCCATCGTCGATCAGTTGCAGGCGCAGCAAACGCCCCTGAGCGAAGGCACGTTGCGCAGCTTCCTCGCTCAACTGCAACTGGATGCGCAGCGTGTCACCCGGCCCTGCGCCTCACTCAGTGGTGGCGAACGCTTGAAAGCAGCGCTCGCGTTGGCGCTGTGGCGCCAGACACCGGCGCAATTACTGCTGCTGGATGAGCCCACCAATCATCTGGACCTGGCGTCGGTGCAAGCTTTCGAACAAGCCCTGCAGACATTTCCTGGAGCGATTGTCGTGGTTTCCCACGATCAAGCATTTCTAAGGGTGTTAAATCCAAGCCATCACCTGATCTGGCACATCGAAGGCTGGCGTTGGCAACCGACGAGCTGAGCTGTGTATTTTTTGCACGATTGCCGAGGGCTTCTATAGTTGATCTGACACGAATCAGCTGCGGTGACGCCATGGAAGACATTTTCGTCGTGAAGCGTTGCAACAAGATCATTATTCACGGTCGACGTGCCGGTGATTGCCAGCATGATCCCGCAGAAGCCATTGGCTGGCATCGCATCTGTGACACGCGCACGGGCGGTTTCATCGGCGATGGCTACGACGCAGAGGAAGACGCGCTGCGCGAATGCAAGCGTCTCAACGCAGTCAGTTCCCCACTACCGGCCCGCGAATCGTCCGGCTGATGCCAATCAGAAGCGGGTCTATACTGAAACCAGCTGAAGGAGCAGCACCCCACGGCAGAAGGCTCGCAACACGCGGGCTTTTTGCTGCAGCTCAGGTTTCATAGAACGGAGGTGTTCCATGTCCGAAAAAGAGTCCATCACCACCCTCCTCACCCTGCTCGACGCTCGACAAGCGCGCCTCGCGGCCGCCTGCAAAGAGATCGCCGACTGGGTCGACCACCAAGGCGGACACCCGACCGCCCTGCGCATCCGTGACCGGCTGAACGACATCGAGAAGGATGCTCCGCTGATTCGCAATACGCTGTCGGCGCTCAAACCTGCCGATCGGCCACTGCCTCGGTTCAGATGACGCAGAACTCGCCAGGGCCTCGGGAGTTTTCTTCACCGCGGTGACACATCCGTCACCGCGTGCGCGTATGGTCGCTATGTTGGTTTTTCCAGCAATTACGTGTTTCACCTAACGACCACTGTGCACCAATGACTCCTTTGCACGACAGCGATCACCCGCCCGCATGCGGGTATTTTCTTGTCTGCGCCCAAGCAGCGAACGGCGCTGGGCGTGAGTTGTCACAACTCATACATGTTGCAAAGGAGACAGTTATGGTTATCCACTTCAATGTTGACGGGCATCTGGCCTGTGGGCATCAAGGCAAACAACTTTCAGCGAGTACCGAACTCAATCGTGTGAAGTGTCGCAGTTGCCGCAATACCGATGCCTACAAACAGGCACGAAAGGATCAGCGTAACGCAGCCCGAAGAATGTCCCGACAGGGCAAAACCACACACAGCGCAACAGACTGGCGCACAGAATGGATCGAACGGCTGACAGCAATGGCCGGACTCCAGCGCTTGCCTCGAGGTTTTAGCGGCCAGGCGTTTGTTTAGCCCCGCATAAAAAAGGCACAAAAAAAGGCCTGCATGAGAAAGCTCATGCAGGCCTTTGATATTCATGGTGCCCGAAGCCGGAATCGAACCGGCACGCCCTTACGAGCGGGGGATTTTAAGTCCCATGCGTCTACCAGTTTCGCCATTCGGGCGGTAGCGCGGTACTGCTGTCTTTCTGCTTCAGAAGTCGAGATCCTGACAGGATCCAACCTTGAACAACAGAGCGGGAAATATATACATCACTTCCCGGTGAAGCAAGTTTGCAATGGCCGTTTTTCAAGACTAAATCTTGCGGCGCAATGCAAATAAAAAAGCTCCGTAAATCATGGATCTACGGAGCTTGTTTATAGTGGAGGCCGAGGTCGGAATCGAACCGGCGTAGGTGGATTTGCAATCCACGCTACAAAGCTAAGTAGATCAATAGGTTAGCACGCAATGCGTTCCGCAAGCTACTGATTTCTAAAGCGCTCTAGGGCCCGTTCCATAAGGGTGCCTGAAACAGCTGCGGAACGCTTTTCAAGCTGATTACTACTGCCCAACTGCTGGATTGCGAGCGCATTTGGATGGTCGACTACGCATTTTTGGATACTCAATGCGGCCTTGTAGGCCGCATGATTAACCGAGAAAAAGGAACCTGCCATGTCATCACGCCTAGCAGCCGTGCACCCTAACAAGAATCCAAATGAAGGAATTTGCTAGTCAATGCACGCCCTTTTCAACCCTTACAAACTCATCCGTTCAGATCAGCGATGGATGGGGCTCGATCATAGCCGTGATCAATGATCGCCTCCATGGTTGACGTTTCCGAAGGAGGTGTCAGGAGAAACCCACTACGAACGGCCGTAAGCGCAAGAGAAGCATTTTCGTCATCTATCAGGTCGCGATAAGTTGCCAGGATATCCTTGTACGTTTTGACTGCGATGCGTTCCGCGTCATACCAAAGGTAGATTTCACTCCACAGTATGTACGTCCACCCCTTGCATTTGACTTCCTCCAAGCGGGTTTCGAGAGTCTCCCTGTGACGCTTAAGCATAATTTCTCTCCAGATGCGATGGGTTGCGAGGGAATTTACAACAGACAACCCATTTAACACCGACTAAATTATTAGTGCTAGCTATTTAATTAACAGCGGATAAATTTGCGCACCTCCCATTGCTTCGCTAGGTGCTTGAGATGTCCCCGGGCAGTCGTGCTGAAGATACAGAACGAAATTGAAATCGCTCCGAGGATCGCGGGTAATGAAAGATTCGAAACAGCCCGATTGCGCTTTTCGCGGAGTCAGTGCCCGGTTTACAAGGGGTCAGGCAGATAGTTAGCGCGCAAGCGTTCCCATGGCAGTCCCATGGGTTTGTGGGGCATTCGAACACGCAAAGGGCTATAGAGGGATATCCGTTTTTTCGGGAACGGCATCGGAAAAAGGTAATTTCGGCAATTTAATCAACTGATCGGTCTGAGAGGCATGATTTGACTGGCCTACAAGGAATCGGCACAAGGTAATTCTTAGGTAATGTAGAGGTAAGGTAATTACCTTGTAAGTAAGTAATTTTTCTGTTTATTCACCCTCTATAAATCAGTCACTTACGCTCATATTACCTTTTTCATTACTCAAAATTACCCTCCGAAGTAATCCAGCGAAGCCAGTGGATACGGGGCTTTCAGCGGTCTACCGATATCCGAATTACCACATTACTTTTTTCCGACTCCGCTCCTGAAAATCAGCGCCTGAGGGTGCCTCATGTCTGACGAAACAACGACCCTGGGAAAACGCATCGGGTGCCCTACCCTTCGCAGGGATTCGCAGGCTTTCTATCTCATTCATTCAGTATCACAATGCCCAGCCTTAGCTGCGCTAAGTGGATCTCAGGACTGCGGAAAAAAAGACCCATTTAGCCCGCAGGCGAGGTGGGGGGACGACGGCGCGCGCCAGCGAGCATCATTCGCCACGACAGCGCTGCCGTGCATACGCGTTAGAAATTGCCGAACACCGGTATACTGAGAACGATTAACCCTGGTCTGATGAGCAAGATCAGTGAAGTGATAGCAGCGCTGCCGAAAACAACACTTTGTGAAAGGAATCTCTGGGATGATCGAAGGCTACTCAGAAGAACAATTCGGGACAGAAATCCATAGGCATGTTCGTCCATCGAAACCAATTGACACTATTGAACTTCTGAAAGGACGTCAGAGCGAACTTGACGAAATAAGGAGAGCGTTATTTGCGGATGGACGCCATATATTCATTTACGGTGATCGCGGGATAGGAAAATCATCACTTGCCCAAACCGCAGCATTCCAATACCAAACTTCTGACGCTTCAATAATTCAAATAGGGTGTACTAAAACCAGTACATTCCTAGACATAATTGAAAGCATTGCTCGAAGCCTAATTGATTCTCTAGATACTACAGAATTACAAACCAAAGGCGGCATAAATCTAAAAATAATAACCCTCGAAGTAGCATATAAAACAAGCAGCAAACCAGAAGCACCAAAAATAACAAACATGGACCAAGCGCTTGATGTAATTTCCGACATTCGCGAAATACACTCTGACAAACCAATAATTGTAATTGACGAATTCGATGCAATAACCAATCAAGAAGAGCGCTTTAAATTTGCCGAATTCCTTAAAAAAATGGGAGATTCCGGCATATATGTACCAATGATTTTTAGCGGTATCGCTACTTCCTTGGACGATCTTCTAGGCGGACACTTATCCAGCATTAGGCAACTCAAACCAATACCCCTTAGCCCAATCTCCTGGGACTCAAGATGGGATATCTTAGTTGAAGCTCTCGAGGCCTTTAAGATAACCTT
Organism: Pseudomonas sp. AIG; assembly: GCF_977020205.1. Lineage (NCBI taxonomy): Bacteria > Pseudomonadati > Pseudomonadota > Gammaproteobacteria > Pseudomonadales > Pseudomonadaceae > Pseudomonas > Pseudomonas sp. AIG. Next base: position 77,908 of record NZ_CDROCK010000008.1, read on the forward strand.
CGACGAAGAAATAAAATATCGCGTTGCTGGAATAAGTGATGGCTTCCCCTATTACGTCCACTTGATAACCGAACATTTACTTTGGGCGGTATTTGATGATAAGGAAACTAGCCATCAAGCAACATCCAAGCATTACATCATAGCATTAGAAAACGCCGTAAAATCTGTGCAAGAGCAAATAAGGAAGCCTTATGATAAAGCCACTCTCAGGCACAGCCAAGATTTTCACCATATAATTTGGGCGGCGGCAGACTCTGCAAATTTACACCGAAACATAGATTCAATGTATGCATCATATGAGCGCATACTCAGAGACCTAAGTCGAAGTGATCATCCAGAAAAAATACAACCTATTGACCGTAAAAAATTCTCTCAACGACTTAGCATTCTAACCAAAGAATCCCATGGTGGTGTATTAAGGAAAATGAGTGAAAACAGGAATGGCTGGTATCAGTTCTCAGAGAATATGCTTCGTGGATTCGTTCGATTATTGGCAGAGACTCACGGTGTACAGCTGTGGATTGAGGAAGCCAAAGCTCCGAAACAGCTAATTCATCCTCGTCCGCAAACCCATGGTGGCTCAGCACGATACCAGTCATCAGTGCCCTATGGTGTCGGACTTAAAGATGATGAGTAATAGACACCCACCATCGTCTAATATAGAAACGCGCTCAGCAACTCTTTGGGAGAAATGAAATGCCTTTGGACATGACTGCAGATCTTCGCTTTCCCATGGGTGCATCTACACCACTGGAAAGAAACGTAGTGGACGAGTTTCTTAGCTTGGCGAGGAGAATCACTACAAAAGGCGACAAGCAGTACGTAATTGAGAAATTCAAGGAGAACTTTTCAAAGGTTAGTAGCTACCCATACTCGAGTAGCTCCAGCCTCTCATGGGCAGAATCAGACCTAGAACAAAGAGCATCAGAGGCGGCTTCCGATGCGCCCGCCTTTATCTCTGCATTTTGTGACGCATGCGAACATTTGCAGCACTATGAAATCCACACACCTAGTCACGCGAATATAAATTCCATCCTTGAAAGAAACAACGTTCCGTTCCGAATTTCAGACAACACTCTTCTTGAGGCTTCAAATTATTTAACGCCTCCAGCACTTACATTATCCCCAACGAGTGTTGTAGAACGCGCTTTATCGGACGCAAAAGCACTCCTTGGCAGTACTAGTTCTTCAAACGCGGTGGACAGAGCACACACAGCCCTGCATGGATATTTATTGCATCTATGCGGACAGATAGGACTTCAACTACCAGAAGATACGACATCATCCAAAGCTTTCAAACTACTTCGGGAGCAGCATCCCGCCCTCGCTCCAGACGGCCCCCGCGCATCTGAAATAACAAGGGTACTCCAGTCATTTTCCGCGTCCATCGACGCATTTTCCACGATCAGAAACAAAGCGAGTCTCGTGCATGCAAACGAGCTACTTGATGAACCTGAAGCAACCTTCATTATAAATTCTGTTTACTCAGTTTTCAGGTATATCCAAGACCGAATTAAAAGACACGAACAAAATAATACCTAATGATAGAACAAAGAGAGCTACAACTCATTACTAGCTCTCTTTTACTCCAATGCACGGAGACTCAAAATTTACGACTATTACTCTGTTAATTCGACTCGATAAGCTCTGAATCGTATAACCTCATCCCCCATCCAATCGTTCACCTTTGTCATTCGGGTCTGAATCGGCTCCAGCTCATTGGCTGCATAGATTTGCGCCGCCTCCCTGATTGATCCGAACCCGCCCGCGTTCTGCGGAACGATGCCCATCAACTGCGGTGGAATCCGCAGGCTCGCCAATATGTCATCCCGCGTCTGATTCTTAATCGAGTTGAACTCATCCTTCGCCGCCACCTCGCTCACAGGGATCAGTTGAATCCCGTCTTTCTTACCAGTCGGCGAGTAAACGAACAAATTCCGGAAATTGCCTGGTCCCTTCGATTCCTTCAGCGCCTTGCGCAACGCATCGATGTCAGCCTCGGTTTGCGCCGCATCTGTCATATACAAGATGAACCCAGCATGACTCCCGTTCTCGTAATACTTGCGCCGAAACAACGTCGCCGACTCGTTCAACAGCGCCGACTGCAGCGCGCTGATCCACTCCGGCAACCCATAAATTTCCTGGTGCAGATCTGCCTCACGCAGATGAAAAATGCTGTCCGGCTCAAACGCATGTTCGTCCTTCCATCCCCGCACTTGGTAAAACTGCCCGTCCGGGCCGGCACGCATGTACTTGGCCAACGGCGTTTCCAGTTTGCGTACCCCGCTCAACTGCGAGCGGCGCCCTTCAAGGTAGCCATTGCCCAAGCACAGGAAGTCCAACGCAAACTGCTCAAACGAAGCCCGCGACAGCAGCCGATGCGGGATAAACGTCTTGCTCAATAGGTTGCGTTTGAACATCAATCCCGAATGCAAATGCACGCTCGCCCCCACCGACCGGGCCAGCCCGTCCAGCGACAACGGCGGCTCATACCATCGCCCGTTGAACCGGCACTCCAGGTAATCGAAAACCTCCCGGCCACCCAGCACTGGCGTCGGCTCGCCGAAGGAAAAAACCTGCGTCCCGGCGCCGGTAGCGGGTGCAGTGGCGGGCAACATCTGATTGGCAATTTGTTCAGTCATCAGTAAATCTCCATGCGCCCGGTATTGGCAGTGGTCTGCCCCTCAAGCGGTTCGTGGTGCAATGCGTGAAAGAGCGCCCAGGCCAGATCGGCGTGGCCGGTGTTGTCGTTGCGGCCGGCCGTGTAGGTGTACTGACGTCCGCCGGCGGTGACGGTTTTGCGGATCGCCATCAGTGACTGGGCCATGTCCGTCCAGCCGGCATCAAATTCGAGCCGGCCCTTGTGGATCACGTCGTAGGCCTTGAGTACCAGGCGGGTTTTGACTTCGGGCGAGTAGCTGAAGGTGGTCACCGCCGGGAAGAACTGGCGCACCAGCTGGGCCACGCCGCTGCCCAGACCGGTCACGTCGATCCCGATGTAGGTCACCCAGTAGCGGTCGCAGACGCTCTTGATGAACGCGGCCTGCGCGGCGAAGTCCATGCCCCGGAACTGGTGACGCTCGAGGATGCGGAACTTGCCGCCCGGAACCAGTGGCGGCGCGACCACCACCATGCCGGAACAGTCGCCCGTCTCGGCCGGGTCATAGCCGATCCAAACCTGGCGGTCGCCGAACGGGCGCATGGCGAAGGGTTTGTAGTCCTCGGCCCACTCGACCCAACTGTCCACCATGCACGATTGCAAAAGGGTCAGCGGAAAGATGCTCGCGCCATCGTCGACGAACTCGCACATCAGCAGGTTGGCGAACGCCTCGGGGCTGTACTCGCGGCGCAGTTCCTCAATATCGAACAGGTCACAACCGCCCCGCTCCGCATCCAGAATCGTGACGATCTGCCGCCACAACCGATCCTCACAGAACCGGCCCTGCTGGAGCGCACCGTGGGACACGTCAACCTTCGTATGCTGTGCGGCGGGCTTGCCCTTGTTGAAGCGCTCGCCCGTCCAGAAGGTGTACGCCTCGTGGGCCATGCTCGACGGCGTAGAAAAGTAGGTCTTGCGCCACTTCTTGTGCATCGCCATGCCCGAGGCGACCTTATTCAGCTCTTCAAACTTGAACGTCCAGAAGAACTCATCGAAGTAGAAATTGCCGTGATAGCCCTGGGCAGTGCGGGCGTTGGTACCGAGGAAAAACAGTTCGGCGCCGTTGGGCAAAACGATGGGATCGCCAGTCAGCTCGACGCCGATAATCTCGCGGCAGAACGCTTGAATGTAGCCCCGGAACAGGTAGGCCTGGTTCTTCGAAGCCGACAGGAAAATCTGGTTGCGGCCGGTCTCCAGCGCATCGATGAACGCCTCGCGGGCGAAGTAGTAAGTCGCGCCGATCTGCCGACTCTTGAGAATGACGCGAGTGCGCTGATTGCCGGCGCGGTACCAATCCTTCTGATAATCGAAACAGCCATCGATGAAGGCCTCGCGCAGCAGCTCGATCTGGTCTTCATCAATTTCGTTTTTAATGGCCTTCTTCTTTGGCTCAGCGTTGCGCTTTGCCAAGTTCGGGTTGAGGTCGGTTTCGGTACCGCCTCCCTGAAAGCGCTGGATCCGCGCTTGGCGCTCCAGTTGCCGGTGCAGCAGATCAATCTCTTTGAAATCAGCGCCGCTTTTCCCTTCCTTAAGGATCAGTTGCACCAACCGCGCTTCCAGTGCGCCACCAATGCGTTCGACGCTGTCCGCCCGGTCCCACTCATCGCGGGCCTTCCAGCTATGTAGCGTCTTTTCCTTTCCGCCCGTAGCCTCGGCGATCTCGCAGATACGCCAACCCATCCAGTAGAGAAACTTGGATTGGCGGCGCGGGTCGATAGGCAGCAGTTCGGTCGTAGTCATGGCCGCGATGCTGCCTTATGAACCGATGCTCTCTATAACCCTGTCCTTGTCGTCCTTTACCCAACAACTCAACGATCACGGCTATACGGACAGTCCTTTGCCTTATAATTGATTGCTCTTGCAGCGAAAATTAGATTATCTTCAGTAACATCTAATGCTTACTCAACATCCAGATCAATGACACCTACATTTGCTGTATATTCTCCAGTACGACCAATAACTCGATTCATAATCGCCGCGGGTGTCGTGGAACGGAAATTAATAACATGCCCAATGAGCACATCATCATCGGTGATTTCCTGAGATTCACTTTCCATCCATTGCTCTAATTCCTCTACAGTCAAACCTGTCATATCAGCTAGACGCTGCTCCAGAGTTAACTCGTAGGTTATTGTTTCGTCAGGATATAGCACGGCGTCATACTTTGCAGGCAGTAACGAAAACTCACCCCACCCTAGGTTTGTTATCGCCAGCCCCATACCACTGGTAACTACAGGCCCGTACATCAAAAGAGTTCGACCTATCGCGGTTTGATCAATACCATGTTCCACAGAGTCTCGAACGGACATTTTTAGGAAGAAATCTCGATAACCAGACTCAGAGCGGTACTCGATTTGAGTCATCTGTATATTTGAAGGATTGCCCGCTCCCATTGCAAATGAATCGATAATTTTCCCATAATATAGCTTTGCATGTTCATTTGTGTCTTCGACAAACGCTCCATCTGTCAAAGCATCACTTAACAATTGAGCATACTGCGCCCCCGGTAGATAGTAATACTTGTGGTAGTTCTTATCAAAATTGCGTGTCAGCCCACGCACCGTCGTAATACGACTAGGGACTTTAATCTTCTGGCCGTTATGCCTTGGAATGGGAATATCAGCAAGGTCACCGTTGATATCTTCGACTACAGGTCCACTGTATTGCTGGCCAGGTAGCATCGGAGCCACAGGCCGTTCCTTCATGAATTCTTTTACAACAACTAGCAACCCATCATCTATTGCTTGCTTCGCTTCCTCCTCGTCAGTGAAATGAAGCCCCTCACGCTTTTTCACTCTTAACCCACAAGGAAGCCTTCTTTTGCTGCTATGTGCAAAAAAAGCGGGTCTTCCATTAGCGTCATTTTGCGCATTACTTGGCGATATGAACAACTCAACGCAACATTCTGGGCAAAAAATTTCACCCTTCATTTCCTGTTGGTATTCTGATGTCAGAATAGATCTTGCTGTCGAACGAAGCACTGATTTATTACCCGAATCAAATCTCCATCCAGCAAGATAGTATGCAAATTTTATGCGGTTATTATTCAAGCTATCCCCTGCCATATCACGAACTCCTATTCAAATGCACTTAAGTCAGCAAACATGAACGACAAATCTAAAGTGGATCCAATTTCACACCGCACATAATGGCATGAAGCCAGCGCTTTTCAAAATGCCTGCTCCCGATCATGTGATCGCGAGATCTACAACCGCTACGCGTTGAAGTAATGAGTACGTGTAGCGACCATCCCCCCTCATCACAGCGTTCTGCTCGTCCAGCAGCAGGCTACCCTATGCACTGAGGTTTCCCGACATGAAGAAATTCCGCAGCAACTGGTTCCGCGTCGCCGTCGAGGGCGCTACCTCGGACAAGCGCACCATCAAACGCAACTGGCTGGAACAGGCTGCGAAGAACTTCAACCCATCCACCTACGGCGCGCGAATCTGGCTTGAGCATTTCCGCAGCTTGCTACCCGACAGCCCATTCAAGGCCTACGGCGATGTTCTGGCGGTGAAAACCGAAGAAGTGGACATCAACGGACAAAAGAAACTGGCTCTGTTCGCCCAGGTCGAGCCGACGGCTGACCTGATCGCCATGAACAAAGCAAAACAGAAGATTTACACCTCAATCGAAATCGACGACAGCTTCGCCGATACCGGTGAGGCTTACATCGTGGGTCTCGGTGTGACTGACTCACCGGCCAGTCTAGGCACCGACGTGTTGTCATTCTCGGCCCAGAAACCAGACGTCAGCCCGTTCAAGGATCGCCACTACTCCGCGACATCAATGTTCACCGAGGCGCTGGAAACAGAGCTGACGTTCGAGGAATTCGAAGAAAAACCGAGCATCGGCGCTCACTTACTCAGCACGGTGAGAAACCTGCTCGGCGGCAAGCAGAGCAAGGATGACAACGAGTTCGCTCACATCAGCCAAGCAGTCGAAACCGTCGCCGAACACGTCAAGGATCTGCCCGCACAAATGGCAGCTGCGAAGAAGTGTTCGGCAAGCCTGCAGAACCGGCTGGATCAACTGAGCAAAGACTTCACCGAACTGAAAACCCAACTTTCCACCACCCAGGATCCCAACCAGAAAACGCGCCCTCCGGTAACCGGCGGCGACAACTCGGTAGTGACTGACTGCTGAAAGTCAGCCCCGCACAACCAAGGACGACCATCATGCGCAACGACACACGCGTTCTTTTTAATGCGTACCTGCAACAGCTCGCCCAACTGCACGGCGTGAGCGACGTCACCACCAAATTCACCGCTGCACCGAGCGTTGCCCAAACGCTCGAAACCCGCATTCAGGAATCAAGCGCGTTCCTCACCTCGATCAACATCTACGGCGTAACTGAGCAGTCTGGCGAGAAGATCGGCATCGGTATCGACGGCACTATTGCCAGCACCACCGACACTACCGTGAAGGATCGCGAACCCCGTGACCCGAGCAGCCTGGACAACCGCGGGTACACCTGCACTCAAACTAACTTCGATACCGGCCTGCGTTACCAAAAGCTGGATCAGTGGGCGAAGTTCAAAGACTTCCAGGCGCGCATCCGTGACGCGATCATCAAAGTTCAGGCGCTCAACCGGATCATGATCGGCTGGAACGGCACCAGCCGCGCCTCCACCTCAAACCCGGCCACCAACCCGCTGTTGCAGGACGTCAACATCGGCTGGCTGCAAAAAATGCGCATCGAAAACGAAGCCCGCGTCATGGCCGAAGTTGTGGCAGGCAGTGGCAAGATCGAGATCGGCGCCGGCAAGGACTTCGAAAACATCGACGCCTTGGTTGTCAGCATGGTCAACGAGTTCATCGACCCCTGGTATCAGGAGGACACCGATCTGGTGGTCATCTGCGGCCGTCAGCTGTTGGCCGACAAATACTTCCCGATCATTAATAAAACCCAGGCGCCGACCGAAATGCTGGCCGCCGACATCGTCACCAGCCAGAAACGCCTGGGCAATCTGCCGGCCGTCCGAGTGCCGCACTTCCCGGCCAACGGCCTGCTGGTGACTCGCCTCGACAACCTGTCGATCTACTGGCAGGAAGGCACCCGCCGCCGCACCGTCGTCGACAACGCCAAACGCGACCGCATCGAGAACTTCGAATCAGTCAACGAAAGCTACGTGATCGAAGACCTGGGCTGCGCCGCCATGGCCGAAAACATCACCCTGAGCTGAGGCGGATACCATGACCAACCCCTGCCGTCGCCATTTTGTTCGTGTCAGTGCCGCCATCGAAGCGGCAGCGGCCAACCCCACTCAAACCATGGCCGGCGCCACGGCCTATGAACATCAGCTCAATCAACTGCTGCAAGACCGCCTGCGCCTGAAACAGGTGCAGTCCAATCAGGGCAAAGCCGAACTCAAGCGTCAGTTGCTGCCCGATTACATCCCCTACGTGCAAGGCGTGCTTGAGGGCGGCAAAGGCGCACAAGATGAAGTGCTGACCACCATCATGGTCTGGCGCATCGACGCCGAAGACTTCAGCGGCGCCCTCGACATTGCCGACTACGTGCTCAAACACAAATTGATCATGCCTGACCGGTTCGAACGCACCACCGGCTGCCTGGTCGCGGAAGAAGTTGCCACCGTCGCGCTCAAGGCGCTGAAAGTCGGCGAACCGTTTGAGCTGGCGATTCTGCAACGCACCGCTGAACTTACCGACGCCGAGGACATGCCCGATCAGGCCCGCGCCAAGTTGTTCCTCTCCATGGGGCGCGTGACGCTGGAAGGCATCACCGATGAGAAGCCCGGGCAACCCGGTCAGGTACAGGCCGGCATTGATCTGCTGAAAAAGGCCATCGACCTACACGACGCCTGCGGTGGCAAAAAGGATCTGGAGCGGGCCGAACGCCTGCTCAACAAACTCGCTGCCACTGGCAGCTAACCGAGCATCCCCACGCACCCCGCCGGCTCGGGGCGGATCGGCCAGGCCGCTCCTCCTGAACGTGAAGCCCCGACCACCGGCGACCTACAACAGAGCACAGACTCATGAGCGGATTCGTAGCGGGCGGCAGCACTACTCCGGCCCCCAGCGGCCACATCAACACCGACCCCTTCTGGCCATCGATCGACCTCGACGACGTGCGCGGCACTTTGCGCATCGACTCCAGCGTCACGCCGATCCGTCTGGAAACCGCGACCATCGCCGCCGCCATCAGCGTGAACCGCGAGTTCGCCACATGGCGCCGCGCCAAGCAGGCCGAAGGCTACGCCACTCTCGCGGACGTACCGGCCGAACAAATCGAGGACAAATCCGAACTTGTTCACCTTTATCAGCGGGCGATCTACGCCGCGACCGGTGCGGAGATCTGTGAGCGCTACCGCTCATACGACAGCACCAACAGCGGCAACCAGAATGCCGAAGAACTGACCCCGAGCATCGACGAATTGCGCCGCGACCAACGCTGGGCCGTGCGCGACTTCCTCGGCCTCGGCCGCACCACCGTGGAGTTGATCTGATGGCCGTCAGCATCCGTGCTCAGCAGAGCGACACCGTCGATGCCCTGTGCTGGCGTCACTACGGCCGCACCGCCGGCGTGACAGAAGCGGTACTCGAAGCCAACCCCGGACTCGCCGACCACGGCCCGACCTTGCCGCAAGGCCTTTTGGTGCAAATGCCCGAAGCACAGGTCGCAATCCGGCAACGACAGATGATGAACCTATGGAACTGAGAACCAATAATGAACAAGCCTGAAAACTTGCGCGCTCATTTGCTCGCAACCGTCAGTGAGCTGAAGCACAACCCTGACCGGCTGTTGATCTTCATCGACAACGGCAAGATCCGCTGCACCGCCGCTCACTCGCTCTCGTTTGAGTACAGCTTTTACCTACAGGTCATCCTCACCGACTTCGCCGGCCACCCCGATAGCGTGATGTTGCCGTTGCTGGGTTGGTTGAGCGTCCATCAGTCCGAGCTGCTGGAGAACCTGAGCAAGGCCGCTGACGGCATCCAGTTCGAGGCTGACATTCTCGACAACAGCAAAGTGGATATGAGCCTGACACTGCCGCTGACCGAGCGTGTGGTGGTGGGTAAGGACGACCAAGGCAACACTTCTATTCGACATCCTGGCGAACCCCAACGGGCCGCTGACTCTCTTGATCCGAACTGGATACCTGGTGCGCAGGGTACTGGTAGTGAATGGGTGCTGCCGAAATGACCAACCGCCTGGAAGCGCTGGAAGATTGGGCGGCGGGTTTGCTCGGACAGCTTGAGCCGACATTGCGAAACAAACTGGCTCGCAGCCTCGGTCAAGTGTTGCGCCGTAGCCAGCAGCAGCGAATCATTGCCCAGCAAAACCCAGATGGCAGAAAGTACGCGCCGCGAAAGCAGCGCAGCCTGCGAGGTAAACAGGGACGGGTGAAACGGAAGTTGAAGATGTTTCAGAAGCTTCGTGCCGCCAGTTTTCTGAAGAAATACGGCGATGGGAACGCGATATTCATTGGGTTTGCCGGGCGCGTAGCCCGAATTGCCAGAGTGCATCAGTATGGCTTGAGGGATCGTGCTGAGCGCGGAGCATCTGACGTGCAGTATGACAAGCGTGAAATTCTTGGCTTCACTGACAATGATCTTGATTTGATTCGAGATGGTCTTTTAACGCACCTTGGCAAGCCGCTTCACCGGTAAAATCCTGTTGCTCCCAAGCATAGATCGCATAAAGTAACGCCATACCAAAGCGCCACTACAGGAATTAAGCAATGGAGCGTATTGACGCGCCGGTCAAATTGAATGTCAACTTAACTACCGAAGACATAACTAAAAATTTAGAAATTATTGAGGTGTGCCACCGCAACACTCACGTTCAAGATAGTCACTACATACTCATTGAAACCCAGCTTAAATCAACAACATGGTCGTTACAGGGAACTCCGACCGCAAGCTCCAAGATAACAGTGAGAGCCACTTATTTATATGGAAGTCAAGGACTCTTCAAAGCAGGCCAATTGATCAGCGAGATGGGTGGGGAGCTTAACGATAGTCGCAAAATGGTAAAGCTGACAAACGGCTCAGTCATGGTAGACGGATGCATGCAAGGCTTACACATAGGCACCTATATCTTCCACAAAATTGTTTCTTGGGCGAAACAGTTCGACCCCTCTTACACTGTTGCTCCAATAACAGTGATTTCTGGTGATGCTGGCAAGGGAAACAAAGAGCGCCGTAATAAACTTTACATGAACTCAGGCATACGTTTTATATGGGAGGGAGAGGAAGGCAGGGAAGGAAGGTCCGACCCTGCATTAACTATTTCAGAACTCACTCCATATGCAAACTGGCCAAACATCAATAAAGACTATGGAATGAAAGCCCTAGACAAGACATGGAGGGAGCTTTCAATACTAAAAGAGAGAGTTCGAGGTCTAAAAAAATCGCAGCGATACTATCGAAAAGAATACGAAACTATCAGATCACGCCTGCGTGCTATAGCGAGCTTTCTGAATATGCCCATGTACGCCATTTGCATTTTGCTTGGGCTTGGCATCGGAAAAGCATTTGGATGGTATCAAGGTTTCTAAAACGAGCCTGCGAGATCGTAGTGTAGTTGATACGACTACCACTAGCCGAGGCTGCACTCGCACGAGCATGGCGCCACGATCGGCGCCATGAGACTGATGCGAATATTAACTCAGTCAGAGACATGTCAATTGATCACCTTGTCCTTTAAACGACATTTATCAAACTTCACCTTTGTACAAAATTGACGGCTCTATCTTATCTTCGTGAACCTGATGCAATGTCGTCAGAAAACTTTTACCCGCATCAGTCAGAGCAAAAGAAATCTTCACATACTGCTCCGAATCTCGCTTCATCATATTTACCGTACGCATAGCAAGTGAAATCTCTCTTTTAGAAAGCCGCAAAATCAACAAAATATCTCCCAATCCGTCTTCCATGTGAAAATCATTATGATATCCATGCATAAACTTGAAAATATCCATTAACATCATCGAATTGATCACACGAACCTGATCGTGGAATTGATCAACATCAATTTCTTTCTTAACGAGCCGACGAAAAACCCCACCTATAATTTTGGCTTTCTGTTCAGAATCAACTTTTTCGAGAAGTTCAATAAGAGAGAAGAGAAATTCTTCCTTTTTACCATCCTGCTCCAACATCAAAGAAAAATTTTTCATTTCTTCTTCGGTGTAAGTACCGGCCGAACTATAGAACTCCTCGACCTTCTGTTTGAACCGGAAACTTTTGAAACGCCTAAATCCTTTTGAGACACCAAATATCGATGAAATTACAGGAACTTCCTTCAGCACCTCGCTTTCAATAAATGCGTCAATGATCGCCTCGGCGTAGTCTGTCACTGGCATTTCACCAGCTGCTTCTCTGACACGCCGTTTCAAACTTACTTTCTTCATACGACACCCTTCATCAATTAGAGGAAAGAAATTATAGGCCAAATTCGCTCCCCCCCTTTTGTTATTCCTGATTGTAGAGGCACCTCTTACAAGTGCCGGCTGCTGCGTTCGCGCATGTGAAACATCACGATCCGTTCATGAACGACTTAGCCACCCTTGCCCGCCTGATCGAAAACCTCATCCGCCTCGGTACCATCGCTGCCGTCCAGATGAAGCCCCCGCGCGTGCAGGTCAAAACCGGAACGCTCACCACCGGCTGGCTTCCATGGATCGCCGCCCGTTCCGGCGCCGACCGCGAATGGAACCCACCCACCGAAGGCGAGCAGGTCATCCTCTTCAGCCCATCCGGCCAGCTTAGCAACGGCGTGGTCCTGACAGGCCTGTTCAGCGACAACATCCTGGCCAACGGCGACCGCGAAGGCCTGCACCGCTGCACCTACCGCGACGGCACAGTCATCGAATACGACAGCGTTGCGCACCACCTCAACGCCACACTGGCCGAAGGCGGCACCACCAACCTGACCAGCATGGGCGGCATCCACATCGTCGGCCCGATCACCCATGAGGGCGACTACACCCAGACCGGTAACCAGAACATCACCGGCACGGTAACTGTGTCCGAAAACGTCATCGCGGCCGGCATCAGTCTGGTGAAGCATCTGCACGGCAATGTCATGCACGGCAGCGCGAAAACGGGGAAACCGGAATGAATCGAGAAACCGGCGCAGCCCTCGGCTTGGTCGAACACATCGCCCAGTCCATCACCGACATCCTGACCACTCGCATCGGCACCCGCGTCATGCGCCGCGAATACGGCAGCCTGCTCCCCGAGCTGGTGGATCAGCCGTTCAACGACTTCACCCGCTTGCAGGTATACGCCGCCACGGTCATGGCCCTGATGCGCTGGGAAACCCGCATCAGCCTCAGCCGTATCCAGTTCATCGGCGCGAACCTTCAGGGCCTGGCGTCGCTGGAGTTCGAAGGCACCATCGTCGATAACAATCAGCCGCTGAGCCTGAGCGTGCCTCTGCAACTGGGGGGCAGCGTATGAATACTTTTGTCGCCATCGACCTTGGTCAACTGCCGGCGCCGCAAATCGTCGAACAGATCGATTACGAACAAATCCTCGCCGAGCGCAAGGCCTACGCCGTCAGCCTCTGGCCGATCGAAGAACAACCCGAGATCGCCGCCCGGCTCAACATGGAATCGGAGCCGCTGACCAAATTACTCGAGGAAAACGCCTACCGGGAAACCGTCTGGCGTCAGCGGGTCAATGAAGCATCCGTTGCCAATATGCTCGCCCTGGCCAAGGGCACAGACCTCGAACAACTCGCCGCTAACTTCAACGTGAAACGGCTGGTCATTCAAGCTGCAAACCCAGCTGCCGTGCCGCCCCTCCCCAAGCTGATGGAAAGCGACGACAGCTTGCGCGAACGCGCGCAAATGGCATGGGAAGGCCTCAGCACCGCCGGCCCGCGCAACAGCTACATCTTTCACGCCCGAACCGCTGACGGACAGGTCGCCGACGCCACCGCCGAAAGCCCGGCGCCGGCCGAGGCCATGGTCACCGTGCAATCCGTGCTCGCCGATGGCACCGCCTCGCCAGCACTCCTCGACAAGGTCAAAACGTACCTCAGCGACGATGACCGCCGCCCTGTCGCGGATCGGCTTACGGTCCAGGGCGCGGAGATCATCAATTACCAGATCAAAGCCAGGATCTACCCACTGAGCAACGGCCCTGAAACCGAATTGGTCCTCGCAGCAGCCGAAGTCCAGTTGCTCCAGTTCGTGCACCAGCGCCGGCGTCTGGCACTAGAAGTTTCCGAATCCATCGTGCATGCCGCGCTGCACGTCGAGGGCGTGCGCAAAGTCGTGCTGGAAGACTGGGAAGACATCGTCGCCACCAAGTACCAGGCGCCGTATTGCACAAGCGTGGAACTGACATTGGGGGTTGAGTGATGACCTACCAGCCACTGCTACCCGGCAACTCGACACCACTGGAACGCCAAGCCGCACAAGCTTTGGCAGAAATCCAACGCGTGCCGATTCCGTTGCGCACACTCTACAACCCGGACAAATGCCCCCTGCCCTTGCTGCCTTACCTGGCTTGGGCTTTTTCCGTGGATCGCTGGGACAGCAAATGGCCCGAGTCGGCCAAGCGCGCAGCCTGCCGCGCGGCGTACTACGTCCACTCGCACAAGGGCACCATCGGCGCCTTACGCCGTGTAGTAGAACCGCTGGGCCACCTGATCGAGATCGCTGAATGGTGGCAGAGCATCCCACTCGGCACGCCCGGCACCTTCACCTTACGCATCGGCGTCCTCGACTCCGGCATCACCGAAGCCATGTACCAGGAACTGGTGTGGCTCATCGACGACGCCAAGCCCCTCACCCGGCACCTGACCGGCCTCGACATCATTCTTGAGTCCCGACTCGACGCATTCGCTGGCATCTCCGTTTTCGACGGGGACGATATTGACGTGTACCCCTGGAACAACCCGGACATCGACATCCCCGTCCGGGGCTACGACGGCCTAAGCATCTACACACTCGACGAACTGGATCTGTACCCCCATGGTTGATCACAACTCTATATTCGGCGGCATGCTGACCACGGCGGGCGCCGCCAAGAAAACCAACTGCGACGCCCTCGGCATTCCGTGGAAACCGAGCCATATGCTGATCGGTGATGCCAACGGCACCGCCCCCACGCCTGATCCTTCACAAACTCAACTGATCAATCAGGTCCATCGCGCACCACTCAATCAGCTTCACGTCTCCCCTACCGATCCAAACGTGCTGATCGCCGAACTGGTATTGCCCCCAGAAGTGGGCGGCTGGTGGATGAGAGAGTTGGCACTCGAAGATAGCGACGGCGTGTTTTGTGCGGTTGCGAATCTGCCGCCCTGCTACAAACCTCTGCTTGCCCAAGGGTCGGGACGTAACCAGGTCGTGCGGATGCACATCATCACAAACGGCACCGCCAACATTCAGATCAAGATCGATCCGGCCGTGGTATTGGCGACCCGAGATTATGTGGATCGCGCCGTCATCGCACGCTCAGCGTTCACCAAGGTGTCGTCATCCAGAACCTTGAAACCTCAAGAAATGGGCATCGTTCTGATAGACGCCAGTGCTCGAGCCTTGAATATCCAACTACCAGCATCTGACGCCAAACTCGGTATGCGAGATGTGGTTGTTCACCGCAAAGACAACAGCATCAATCGGCTAGTCATCAAGGCAAACGGCAAAGACAGCCTGAAGTTTCATACGCACTTGAACCCAGAGGGTTATCCATTTCTAGTGCTGATGGGCGCCGGTGATTGGTGGCACTTGCGCAGTGATGGAGCCGGGAGTTGGTGGCCAATAGGCCGCTTTGACAGTACGACATTGGGCCGACCAGTTTTCGAAACCACAACCGTGTTCAGTCCTGGTGGCTACGGCGCCATGAGCGGGCAATTACTCAACAGAAATGAATGGCCATGGCTGTGGGATCACGCTCAACAATCGGGAATGCTTTACCCAGAAAAACATACATATCTGGAAGGTGCATGGACGTTCGGCGACTACAAAACAAACTTTCGGATACCCGAAGCAAGAGGTGAATTTTTCCGGGTGCTTGATGAGGACCGGCGCGTCGATAAATCGACTCTGGCAGGTGTCACTAAACGAGGAAGCGCAGTTATTAGCAATATCACTGGCCGCACGCGCGTGAAGATCGGGATGATTCTGGAGGGTGGCGACTTTCCAAATGGCACCACCGTTGTTTCGGTCGACAGTTCAGAGATTGTTGTCTCCAACAAGTCGCAGACGGATGGCGCCGGTGAGTGGCAGCTTATTGGTCGGATTGCCGGCTCATGGACACCCGACACTTTTGAGCGGCACACCCACCCTGTCTCGATGGGTTCCGGCAAGGGGGACCGCGTAGCGCTCCTTTCCGCCCCTTCAACCTCTGCAGCTCATATCAAACATGTAGAGGCCTACAACACATCGCCGCCTTTAATTGGACCGGTGGGAAAGGAAGAAACCCGGCCACGCAACATCGCCTACCCGGCTCGAATTAAATTGATCTGAGGCCTTCATGATTACCTATTTGATTGATGATGCCGGCGCCCTGAGCGGCCCGGTGACGTTCCCTGATATTCCCGGTTTCGGCCCGCAACTCCCTGGCAACGCGGTGCAGGTTCCGAAAGTCCTTACTCAGCCCGAAGCAGGCACGACATGGGCGCAACTTGATGGAGATATCCGGCAGGTGCGCGATGTGCGAGGCACCGTTTTCCGCACAGTTGATGGCACCAGCCAATCATGGCAGCAATTAGGCGAACTGCCCGAAGGGCTCACGGCTCAACCATGGCCAGGCGAGCACTTCCGATGGATCAACGAACAATGGACACTCGACGAACTTTCCTTGCAAGCGGCCCAAAGTGCTCAGACCCTGCTGCACCGCGATGGCCTGTTGCGTAACGCGCAATTACGCATCGCACCGCTTCAGTACGCGGAAAAGCTGGGGACTGCGACACCTGAAGAACTGACCGCTCTAACGGACTGGATGCGCTACAGCGTAGAACTCAATCGCATCGAACACCGAGATTCATTTCCCGACATCGTCGATTGGCCGACACCTCCAGACCACAACCCTCGCCGTTGATGCAGGGTTGTAACCCTGCCCCCTACAACGCTCAAAGCACGACGTAATCATCCTCCAGCGGCAACCTGTGCATCGACTTCACGCTCACTACACAGGCCGCTCCCATGTCTGATTATCTTCACGGCGTCCGGGTCATCGAACTTAACGATGGCTCACGCCCGATCCGCACGATCCCGACTGCCGTCATCGGTATGGTTTGCACCGCTGATGATGCCGATGCAACGGCCTTCCCACTGGATACACCGGTACTGATCAGCAGCGTACAGAGCGTCATCGGCAAGGCCGGTGAAAAAGGCACGTTGGCGATCAGCCTGCAAGCCATCGCCAACCAGACCAAACCCTACGTCATCGTGGTGCGCGTGAAGGAAGGCCAGGACGAAGCGGAAACAGCCAGTGCCTTGATCGGCACTACCATCGAATCCGGCAAATACACCGGCATGAAAGCGCTGCTTGCGGCCAAGTCTCGACTGGGGTTGGTGCCGCGCATACTGGGCGTGCCCGGACTCGACTCGTTGCCCGTGGCCACCGCCCTCACGGCACTTGCTCAACAACTACGCGCATTCGCCTACATCAGCGCCTGGGACTGCCAGACCAAAGAAGAGGCCGTTACTTACCGTCGCAACTTCGGGGCGCGGGAAGCCATGGTCATCTGGCCTGATTTTCTCAACTGGAACACCGCCACCAGCAAGACTGCCAACGCGAGCGCAGTGGCCAATGCGCTTGGCTTGCGCGCCAAGATCGATCAGCAAACCGGCTGGCACAAAACCTTATCCAACGTCGCCGTGAATGGCGTCACCGGCATCAATGCCGACGTGTTCTGGGATCTGCAAAACCCGGTGACCGATGCCAACTACCTCAACAGCCAGGAAGTGACCACGCTGATCAACGAGGGTGGTTTTCGTTTTTGGGGCAGCCGCACCTGCAGCGACGATCCGCAGTTCGCTTTCGAGAACTACACCCGCACCGCGCAAGTCCTGGCAGACACCATGGCCGGCGCGCAAATGTGGGCGATGGACAAGCCCATGCACGCCTCATTGGTGCGCGACATGATTGAAGCGGTGAACGCCGAGTTTCGTACCAAGGTCGCGGCAGGTTATCTGGTCGGCGGGGGCTGCTGGTATCCCGAAGACATCAATACCAAAGACACGCTCAAGGCCGGCAAGCTCTGGCTGGATTACGACTATACGCCGATCCCGCCGCTGGAAGACCTGACCCTGCGTCAACGCATCACCGACCGCTACCTCATCAACTTCGCCAGCCAGATCAACCGCTAACCGGAGAACGGCGCCATGGCCCTGCCACGCAAACTGAAAAACCTGAACCTGTTCAACGATGCCAACAGCTACGTCGGCGTGGTCAAGTCCGTCACCCTACCCCCGCTCGGCCGCAAAATGGAGAGTTATCGCGGCGGCGGCATGAATGGCCCGGTCAAGGCTGACTTGGGTTTCTCCGACGACGGCATCCAGTTCGAATGGAAGACCGGCGGGCTGGATCTGATCGCGTTGCGCCAGTTCGGCGCAGTGAACGCTTCAGGTATCGCCCTGCGTTTTGCCGGCGCCTTCCAGCAGGACGACACCGGTGATGTAAGCGCCGTTGAAGTGGTCATGCGTGGCCGTCACGAGAGCATCGAGATGGGCGACAACCAACCCGGCGAAGACACCGAACACAGCATCACCACCACCTGTTCCTACTACAAGCTCATCGTCGATAACGAAGAAATCATTGAGATCGATCTGCTCAATTTCATCGAAAAAGTGAACGGCATCGACATGCTCGAAAAGCAGCGTGCCGCGATCGGTCTCTGACCTTCCCCAACCTTTGGACACTCCCATGCAAAGCATCGAAACACACGAAACCAACCCTTCTGTCGATGACAACAGCGTCATCCTCGACACGCCCATCACTCGCGGAAAAACCACGATCAACACACTCAATCTGCGCAAACCTCAATCTGGCGAACTGCGCGGCGTGCAGTTGATCGAGTTGCTGAACATGGACGTGGCAACCCTGATCAAGGTCCTGCCGCGCATCACGTCGCCAAGCATCACAGCGCCGGAAGCCGCCGGCATGGATCCGGCGGATCTGCTGGCCTGCGGCAGCAAGATTTCCGCTTTTTTGTTGCAGAAGTCGGCGAAGACGGATGTCTGCCTCGTTGCGTAGAGGACGCCATGGCTGACTTGGCGGTGGTCTTTCATTGGGCGCCAGCGGACATGGATGCGCTGGGTCTGCAAGAGCTGATGGACTGGCGCGAGCGCGCCAGGTTGCGGAGTGTCGTCGATGGCGAATGATCTGAAGCTGCGCGTACTGCTGAGTGCCATCGATCAGGCCACTCGACCACTGAGGGCGATCAACAACAGCAGCATCGGCGCAGCCCGCGCCTTGAATGACGCCCGCGAAAAGCTCAAGGCGCTCAACTCGCAGCAAAAGGATTTGAGCGCCTGGCGCTCGCAACGTGCGGCGGCCGAGATGACGGCTCAGGCGCTGCAAGCAGCACGCAACAAAGTCAGAACGTTAAGTCAGCAAATGGCCGCCACTGCCGCGCCGACCAAGGCCATGACGCAAGATTTGCGCAATGCCGTCCGTGAAGCGCAGAAGCTCAAACAACAACACCAGCACAACAGCGAGCAGCTACAGCGGCTTCGTACTCGGCTACACGGTGCGGGCATCAGCACGCAAAACCTCAGCCAGCATGAGCGCCGCCTGCGTGAGCAAACCGATGCTACAAATCAAAGCATTGCTGAACAGACCCGACGTTTAGCGGCATTGGCGTCTCAACAGCGAAGGCTGGCAGCGGCCCGCGCCGCTCTACAAAGTCAGCGAGATGTTGCCAGCACGATGGCAGGAAAAGGCACGGCAGCGGCCGCAAGCGGAGGCGCGGCGCTGTATGCCAGCGCAAAGATGATCATGCCCGGCATCGACTTCAACGCCAGCATGAGCAAAGTGCAAGCGATCACCCGCCTTGATCAAAACGCTCCCGAGCTCTCGGATCTGCGCAAGCAGGCGCGTGGGTTAGGCAGTTCCACGCAATTCACTGCCGGCCAAGCCGCCGATGCTCAGGGTTTTCTGGGCATGGCCGGCTTTCAGCCGAAAGCGATCAAAGCCGCAATGCCCGGCATGCTCGACCTCGCCTCTGCCGGCGGTACTGAGTTGGCCCAGACCGCCGACATCGCTTCAAACATTCTCTCCGGACTCGGCATGGATGCCGAGCAGATGAGCAAACTGGGCGACGTACTCGTCGGCACGTTTACCCGCTCCAACACCAATTTGCAGATGCTCGGCGAAACCATGAAATACGCCGCACCAATGGCCAAGACCTACGGCGTCGAGCTGGAAACCGCCGCCGCGATGGCGGGCAAATTGGGGGATGCGGGTTTGCAAGGCAGCATGGGCGGCACGGCCCTGAGTTCGATCATGAACCGCCTGGCAGCGCCGCCTAAAGCTGCTGAAAAAGCACTCGCACAATTGCAGATCCGCACTGCTGATGCTTACGGCAACTTGCGGAAAATGCCGGACATCCTCAAAGAGATTCACGACAAAACCAAAGACTTGGGCACTGCGAAAAAAGGTGGGCTGCTCAAGGCGATTGCCGGTGAAGAAGCCGTCAAAGGCATGGCCCAATTGGTGGATCAGGCCGGCAATGGCGAGCTGCAAAAACTGATTGCGAGCCTGCGTGAAAGCCAAGGCGAGGCAGCTCGCACCGCCAAAGTCATGGCTGACAATTTGAAAGGCGACCTGACGACGCTAGGCAGTGCCTGGCAGGATCTGGGCATTGAATTGCAGAATCAGCAGGACGGGCCTTTACGGTCGCTGATCCAATCCCTCACGGAGGTTATTCGCGGTGTAAAAAGCTGGGCCGCCGAGCATCCAGAACTGGCGGCCGCCATTGTAAAAACCGTAGCAATCATCGCGGGGTTAGCGGTGGTACTCGGCGGCCTGATGGTTACGGTTGCCGGTGTCATGCTGCCCTTCCTGGCGCTGCGGCTTATGCTCCTTAGCTTGGGGATTCGCCTGCCCAGCCTGATCAGCCTGTTGTGGAGTCTTGGTCGCAAGGTGCTGCCGTTTGTGGGTAAAGCGCTGCTGCTGATAGGGCGCGCGCTGATGTTGAATCCCATCGGCTTGGCCATCAGTGCCATTGCCAGCGCCGCCTATCTGCTCTATGAAAATTGGGACGCCGTGAAGCTCTACTTCACCGATGCCTGGAAAGAGATCAAAGCAGGTTTCAACGGTGGCACGACCGGCATCCTCAAGACCCTGATCAACTTCAGCCCCGTGGGTTTGCTTTATCAGGCCTTCGCGGCCGTCATGAAATACCTTGGCATTGAGCTGCCCGGCCGGTTTACCGAGTTCGGCGGGATGATTATCGACGGGCTGATTAAAGGGCTGAAGGCCGGGATCGGCGAGCTGAAAAATGTCATGGGCGATATCGGCGACTCCACCATTGGCTGGTTCAAGGAAAAGCTCGGTATCAACAGCCCTTCCCGCGTCTTTGCCGAGTTGGGCGGTTTCACCATGGCCGGCCTCGCTCAAGGACTGGAGCGTCATCGGCGTCAACCGCTCGGTGTGCTGAGAGGTTTGGCCCGCCAACTCAACGATACAGGCAAAGCCATCAGTGTTATGCCGGGCGCGATAAGCCACTCGCTGACCGTCGACAAAAGATCTCCGCTCAAACCTTCTACACCTTCGACTCACGACAGCCACGACACTTACGAGATCAACATCCACCCTGCCCCGGGCATGGATCCGTTGACGATTGGTCGTGCGGTACGCGCCGAGATGAGCCGCATCCAGTACGAGAAAGAAGCCCGTCAACGCAGCCGTTTGGCCGACCTGGAGTAACGCCCATGATGCTTGCCTTGGGCATGTTCGTCTTCAGCCTCTCCACCGCGGCCTATCAGGCCCTGCAACGCCAGACCGAATGGCGCCACGCGAGCAGAAACCGTGTCGGCTCGGCACCGGCTCGGCAGTTTTTGGGTCGAGGTGACGACTCGATCACCCTGCCCGGCGTCATCCTGCCGGAACTCGCCGGCAGCGCGCTCAGCCTCGATGCACTGCGGCTGATGGCCAACACCGGTAAAGCTTGGCCGATGGTCGAAGGCAGCGGCCGGATCTACGGCTTGTGGATCATCGAAAGCCTGAGCGAAACCAAGACCCTTTTTTTCCGCGACGGCACACCCCGGCGCATTGAATTCACAGTGAGCCTCAAGCGCATCGATGACGACCGTATCGATCTGATCGGCACCGGGACCAGCGTGGGCATCAGCATCATGAGGGCGCTGATATGATCGACACCGCCCTCTCCCCCGTCACCGGTTATCTGGATAAAGCCCTCTCACGCTACCAGCGGGATGCTGCATACCCAGTGCCGGCGTTCCGCATCACTGTCGACGGCAACGACATCGCCAAAATGATCAGCCCGCGCCTGATAGGCCTGGACCTCACCGACAATCGCGGCATCGAAGCCGATCAGCTCAGCATCACCCTCAGCGACCATGACGGCCTGCTGGCCATCCCTCCCACAGGCGCGCTAATTCGCTTGTGGCTGGGCTGGAGCGACACCGGCCTGATCGACAAAGGCACCTACACCGTCGACGAAACAGAACACTCCGGCGCGCCCGATGTGCTGAGCATTCGCGCTCGATCCGCCGATCTACGTAGGAGTCTGAAGACCAAGCGCGAACGCAGTTGGAGCAACACCACCCTCGGCGGCGTGCTCGGAGACATCGCCTTGGGCAACGGCCTGACCGCCACCATCGCCGGCACTCTCGACGGTTTACCCATCCTGCAGCTCGACCAGGCCAACGAATCCGACGCCAATCTGATCAGCCGCATCGGCGAAGAATTCGATGCCGTCGTCACCGTCAAGGCTGGCTGCCTGTTGTGCCTGCCGGCCGGCGGCGGCAAGACCGCCAGCGGCGCCGAACTGCCCCACATCACCCTGACTCGCGCCGACGGCGACCAACACCGCTACCTGCAAGCCGACCGCGATAGTTATGACGGCGTGTGCGCTTATTTCTACGACGTGAACAGTGCCGAGAAACAGCAAGCCATCGCGGGTGGCGGCGAAAACCTCAAGGATCTGCGCCACACGTACAGCGATCGGCAATCGGCCCTACGCGCCGCCCGCGCCGAGTTCAACCGACTGCAACGCGGCAGCGCGACGCTCAGTTACGTCTTGGCTGTGGGTAGACCGGAACTGATCCCGGAGCTGACTTACACGCTCGAAGGCGTGAAACCCGAAATCGACGAAATCATCTGGTACGGAGGCAACGTGCAGCACTCCCTCAGCGCAGACAGCGGCTACATCGTCAGTGTGGAACTTGAGAGCAAATTACCGGAGGACACAATCGAGGCATTGGCTGAGGAGAACAAAGACGAATTCACAGGCGTCATCGCGTACTACCGAGACAAGAAAACCGGAGCGCAGAAGCCGGTAACGACTGGCGAACAGCGCAAGCCAAAACGCTTACGGCGGCTGTACGCCACTGAGAGCACCGCCAAACGTGCGGCAGATCGCGAATGGAAAAAGCTACAACGAGAAAAACCATGACCCATCAAGGACGATTGCATGCAGGACATACGATGCGGCCACTGCTGCCGCAAACTCGCCGCCGCCAGCGGCTTCACTGAATTACAAATCAAGTGCCCGCGTTGCCGGACACTCAACCACCTGAAGGCCCCGAGCCTCCCCCCAGCGTGCCGCGAGCATCCAGAACAACGAGTTCCTGAATGCCCCAACCCACCCTTGGCAGCCTGTTCGCAGGCATAGGAGGCTTTGATGTCGGATTTGAAAACGCGGGATACCGCAGCGCCTGGCAAGTCGAACTCAACCCCATCAACCGGGCTGTGCTTGCCGATCGATTTCCACACGCCACCCAATACGAAGACGTGCGCCACTGCGGCGCCCACAACCTCTGTTCGGTCGATGTCCTCACCGCAGGATTCCCCTGTCAGGACATCAGCATCGCCGGCGCCCGAGAAAGCAACCGAGACACCCGCGGACTGCGCGGCGAGCGCAGCGGATTGTTTTGGGAAGTCATACGAATCCTCAAAGAAATTCAACCTCGCTGGGTGGTGCTTGAGAACGTCGTTAACCTGCTCGCTGTCAACGATAGCCACGACTTTGAAACAGTCATCCGGGCCCTTGCGGACTGCGGGTATGTGGGATTTTGGAGAGTGCTTAATGCTCAATATTTCGGAGTCCCCCAGCAGCGTCGCCGAATATTCCTGGTCGCAGGTTATCGACAAATGCCCCCCTTCGAGTTCCTGGCTGACGCCGCGCCAGTGGACGCAATACCTCCAGCGTCTCAATCGCAGCACTGGCCACGCCCAGCGGATGCCTGGGCTGCCAATACTTTACTGGCGAGCAAAGCCGGCTCCCAGATCGCTTTGGGCTGTACCACTCTCGTCGCTCACGCGAACGGATGGGATCAGATGGCTGAGCGGCAGCGAGCGGCTGAGGATGATGGGCTTTGCCTCGGACTGGATGCGGCCAACCTTGCAGAGGCTTTCGGTGCCGGAAATGCCGTTGTTACGCAGGTGGCGGAGTGGATAGGAAGCGGTTTGATGTCGATAAGATGAACCAATGCGTAGAGGCCTGGGGCAATCTGGAACTCTGCGCGCAATTACCAATTGCATAACTGTTTCCTGAACCTCACTACCGGAGTATTTCTTGCATTCAACAACGGCAATGGCACAATAGCATCACAGCCAACACCACGATAGAGTTCTTTCATGGACGAATTTTTAAAGCTTCTAGCCTGTCTTATCCTGCCCTTTGCCTTCAGTATTCTTATAGTTAAAATTGCATTCAAAATATATAACTCATCAAAAAAACAAGTTGATAATCATTATAAAGAACTCAATCCTTTCTCCCTTGATGCCAGTAGAGGATTGGCAGAGCAAGGTTATCTATGGCTAAGCATTTCAGCTCCGGCGATGTATTTTTTCACTTTCGGTTACTTTTCTTGGCAAGGGTATACAATCTCGATTAACTCGGACGGACTTTCCGAATTTTTGAGAATCAGCACCTTACCAATAGCGCTTCTCTCACTCTCTATCCCGCTATCAATTCTGGTTGCGCGAATACATGCAACCCATCAAACATCTATTCAGATTGCCGCCACCAATGTAAAAAACAACATGGATGGCTATTATGCTCATCGAAAAGCAATGTTTGAGTATTTTGGCGGAGTTAAGGAAGTTACATATCCGGGTAAAATCACTGGAGATTTTCACGCTCACCCTCGATTACACCTTAGATTCTTCATCGACAAAGGCCCAGCAAACGGCACGCCCGAAATCAACTCTAAGAAATTCAAAGAGTCGATAGAAATTTTATCAGAGATACAAAGACATATACACATAGCACTAAATTCAGAGACATCCCAAACAGAAAATATTAAAAATTACGCCCATGCCTGCACAAAAATATTTTCGCTCGCCGGGACGCTTAATCTTCCATGCGTCTATGAAGACCTCAAGTCAAAAGAACGAACATTCGATATCTGCCTAAGCAGCGACGACCATGAAAAAGACGACATAAAATTCCACGGAGTTGGAATGAGTACCGATCATCTAATAGGTAGTTACCGATATATCAGATCTTTCTTAAGAGTCCTGTGTGAGTTCGCTGGGCATGATGTGATTTTTTTTGACGAGAAAAAATACTTGGCTATTGACAAAGGAAACGATTATAGATCCAGACCTTATCATATTCTAGACATAAACAAATTTTTGCAATCCGCTCGAGATATCAGCTACCACCACAAAAACGCCCGCCGGGAGAAGTATCAAACCAAGATAGGTTGAGAAACTTTGATTACCATAGTCAATACACCACTCGCACAACACGGCAATATTAATGATAATACTCCCGATCATCATAACTTTCTTCATATTCATCGCCGCATTTTATTACGCCGACAGATATCTAAAAAATAGAACCATATGGATAAAAAACCCGACACTCAAACTTAACTACAGCTTCCACGAATGGCAGCTTGCAGACTACTCAGCTCTGGCAATAATTCTCGGAGTCGGCCTGCTTTTCATGACCGCCCTACTAAAAGCGATGGGCGGGGCGATACCGCGCATAATTTTCGTCACAGAATTCCTTATAATTTGCACTAGCACTATAATATTCTCTATCAGCTATTACAATCTAACAAAGAAGTACAAACAATACTCCGGCCTATTGAAAATCTCCGCAGCTCTCGCAACCTTGATCATAGCGGCGATGGCCAACGCAATATCCGACGCTACTCTTGCCGACTACACACACGTAGACCCCGCAAAATTTCCGGCCGCACAGAAAATATTCACGCTAATAATATCCGTAGCACTATGGATTTATGTTGGATTGCACGGAATATTTCCTGCGTTTGCATTTATAGTTTTAAACATTATTAAGAAAAACTATCTTCACGATATCAAGAAGAAGAAAAGAAGTTATTTTGATTCATGTACAAATTTTAAGCAGAGCGACGTCAGAGACTTCAATTTAGGCTTTGCGTCATTAATTGGAACAGCATATACATTTTTTATTTTGGCTGGCTCAATTTCAAGCATAGATACAAGATTTATCGACAAAACGATGAAAGAGGTACTCGTTTTTGCGTCTTTCCACCTACCTCCCGCAGCTTGTAATATTGAGACATCCTATAGTGATTCTTTATTAGCCTTTATTGGCGATGACAAGTTCATGATGGCCATACCAGACAAAGAGCTAGGCTACATTTTCCGAGAGGAAAAATGTAAGATACAGCCTATCTCACCTACTCGTCAGTACATAAAACCAATTCACCGCTTTCGTTATAACAACAACGAATTCAAGTCACCACAAGCAATTCCAGAAAAAATTTGCCCTGCAACCTTTTGCTCTATCATTAACGGCAATTTCTGCATTTAACGCAAAAGCCACTATTTAACATAGATTTATTAATTCATCTTATCCGTACACGCCAGAACCTTAAGCTGGCTCCACCCATCGACATCGAGCGAGATATAAAAGCCGTGCAGAGATTTTTACTCAAAATATTATCCGTTACCTGAAACTCTCGAAAATCAGGGCGGTCTTGCTAATTGCATTTGACCGTCCACAGCTGATTAAACCTTGTAGTGAAACTCTGACTCATCATCTCTCGACGCATCCCCCAATCAGCCGTCGCAGGGACGCTTCCAGAACGCAGCGTCCCCCTGCCCCAGCGCTGATTGATCTCATCCAGAACTCCCATGACCTTTTCCGCAGCAGCAGGCTGGGACCGAGCAAACAGGTCATCTGTGAACTCACCCGGCTGCCGCAGATCCATCAGCAAAACCTCAGCCTTACTGTATTTGAAGCCAGGCCGAAACAGGCGGTTGACCGCCTCCACCGCCGCCTTGGTCAGCAGACGCACGTCGTTGGTGGGATATGGCAGCTCAACCAGCGCGCCATTGGCGTACTTGGCTTCCTCGGGGTTGAACATGCCCGTGCGGATGCTGACGCGGATTTTCTTGCACAGTGAATTTTGCGCGCGCAGCTTTTCGGCTGCCCTTTCCACATAGGTGGCCACCGCTTCCTTAATCGGCTCCATGGTGGTCAGGCGTTTGCCGAACATACGGCTACTGCAGATCTCTTGTTTAGCTGGCTCGGCCTCGGCGAGCTCCAGGCACGCGGTGCCAGAGAGCTCACGCGCGGTTTTCTCAATCACTACGCTGAATTTCTGTCGAAGCGTCCAAGGATCAGCCTTGGCCAGATCCATCGCGGTTTTGATGTTCATGGTCTCAAGGTGAGCTTTCATCCGGCGCCCGACGCCCCAGACTTCACCGACATCGGTGTTACGCAAAACCCAATCCCTTTTCACGGGATCGCAGATATCCACCACGCCGCCCGTGTGGGCTTGCAGCCGCTTTGCAGTGTAGTTGGCGAGTTTCGCCAGGGTTTTAGTTGGAGCAATGCCGACGCCTACCGGGATGCTCGTCCCCTTGTAGACAGCCGCGCGAATCGTTCTGCCGAATGCAGTCAGATCCCCGGGTATGCCGGTCAAATCGGCGAACGCCTCATCAATGCTGTAGACCTCAACGGCGGGCACCATGGACTCGATGATCGTCATCACCCGCTCGCTCATGTCGCCATACAACGCGTAGTTGCTGCTGAAGACCTGCACGCCGTGTTGGCGCAACACGTCTTTGATTTGAAAGTATGGCGCGCCCATTTTCACAAAGGGTTTGGCGTCGTAGCTGCGGGCAATGACGCACCCATCGTTGTTGCTCAGGACGACGATCGGGGTCTTGGCAAGGTCAGGGCGAAAGACTCGCTCGCAGCTTGCGTAGAAGCTGTTGCAGTCAATGAGGGCAAAGACCTGCTCACGACCTGCCATGGTCGCGCACGCTGTAGGTCACTACGCCCCAAATCACCAACTCATCACCCTCCATCACGTAGCGCGGCGGGTATTTGCTGTTTGCCGATAGCAGCATGACGACGTTGTCGCGGCGGTGTAGGCGTTTGCAGATGGGTTCGGCGTTGAGGCCGGCGATGACAATATCGCCGTGCTCGGCATTGAGGCTGCGATTGACGATGACCAGATCGCCGCAAAATATTCCCGCGCCTTGCATGCTGTCGCCCTCGATCTTGGCAAGGTAGACGTGCGGCGCTCGGATATCGAATAGCTCGTCCAGGGAGATATGCTTTTCGATGTGGTCGGCGGCTGGGGACGGAAAACCCGCCGGTATACGGAACGAGTAAAGCGGGAGCGTTTCGCCGCCCGCCGACAACGGGCCAAGGATGGTGACACTCATGATTCGAACCTGGATGAGAAATGGACTGTAGAGACGAGGTGACCCGTCACTGCCTACTCATCGCTATTGATGTCGAGCATCGATTCCACCGCAAAGGCTAGCGCCCCATCCGCCAACTCAAGCAGATCGCAGAGGTCGTCGCTATCAATCACCTTATTTGTGTATAGGGTGCGGGCTCCGGTCAGGAGTGCTTTGTGGTGAGCACCTGGTCGAGCGAAAAGCGCGGATCTATCGGCGAGCATCGCCTGCCAGTGCGTTAGGTCTTTTGGCTGTGCGACAGATGTGACAGTGGTTGAGCTTTTCATCGATTCAGTTTCCCATGCGAATAATACTGTACGCATAACCAGTATATTCAGAGTCTTCGGATGATACCTACAGATGCCGACGAAATGCCCTACAAGACTTTAAGAAATGAATGATGGAAAATCTTATTTTTGACAGTTTTAAAGGCAAAAAAAAAACCCGTCTCAGCCGAAACTGAAACGGGCTTTTCCCCACAATAACGACTACTACTTCAGGTCGTCGAAGTGGTCTCGCAGGAACTCGTAAAAGCGAAACGCTTTAAACAATCTCCATACGAGGCTCAGCGTACGCAGCAAAAGCTTCATACGTTTTGGCCTCCAGGTTGGGGGCCAAACCTCCAGCACACTTACCGGATCACGCGTGCCTTCAGCAGATACGCCAGTATTGCCTGTGAGGCGGCCGGTTGAGACCCCTCCGAGGCATCATCCGGCACGGGTGCAAAACCGTGTCAGAGGGCATAAATCTGTTATGCCACCAGCCAAACCTCACCGCCGCACTGGCATACGAGCGACGGCATCTTAACCTGATCCACAGGGGTTCTCTGGCAAAAGGATAAGGGGCTTTTGTAAATCGGTATTTCTGCCAGCATCATCGCTTCGGGGTATCGGCCAAAAAGCACTTTTCGGCGATTTGGTCGTGTGGCGCAAAAATCACCTTGCGAGGATGAGCGAAGATTAATAACATGACCGTACGCCAGTATTGTCTGTGAGACGTACTTAGCCCGAGCCGCAAGCGAAGGCTTACAAAAAAACCGCCCTGCAAAGGCGGTTTTTTTTCGCCTGCCGTTTGCAGGTACGGTGTCAGCGATTTCCCGAATACGGCTTTTGAGGTACGCGATCAAGCCGGGCACAGGTTTCGAAGCAATCGACTACAGCCTCTTGAAACGCTATTTGTAGCTCTGCGACTGAAGTCCCGTGGAATCCAACGAGATCTTTGATACCTATTATTTGGCCGACAAAAAGGCCATCTTCATCACTGTATTCAATTCGGCCCGCATAGCCGTTGTATCTCATGTTGCTCACTGGGTGACTCCTGATCTCTCATGGAAAGCCTACGCGTCACAGGCAAGTGAGTCCGCGGCTTGTTGGCACGGCCATCAGAATATCGAGTGACTCTGGTCGAAGTTGTAGGCAAAATCCGCGAGTTGCGTAAGGAAGCACGACTTCTCAGCTTTGAGTAGGTAAGCGCCTTGCCCATCTTCAACTCGCCGGAATATTCTCTAACCGTCGCTGCACATCCAGCGATCGGGCTTGGTAACCCGACGAGTTGCGTAACAGCGCCCCGCTCACTATTGCAGGCTTTCTAGTCCAAAATCGTGTGTTATGGCGGCTGTGCGTGGGACGCCTTCGGGCGTGCCGGTTCCCTTGACTCCCGGTTTACCAACCTGCGCACAGCTGCCACCCATTTCGCTTGGTAACGAAATCGGCAGCACCCTATGTCAAGGAGTTAGACAATGCCTTCTATAAATCCGCTTCAACTCCCGCATCACCCTCTAAGCACTGCATCAGTCTTCTTTCATAACGTCTCCACATATGGAGGTGCCAAATGATCGAAGAAGCCGAAGAAAAAACCATCGGTCACACCCACTTCACCTATTGCGCGGACAAGCCACTGTTTCAGGTTTGTGCCGGCGTTCCGTTCAAGGACGCATTGACTCACGCATCAGATCTGCTGTGCCTGGCCAAATCACTGGCAGAAGACGCCGCTTTCGCGAAGGAAACTGACCGATATGCTTGGGGCGCGCACTTCCTGACGGTGTTCGCAAAAGCCGTGGTCGATGATGTCCTCAAAGCCATGTCACCACGCCCCGGCCCGGTGACTCTGAAAGCCGCAAAATAGCGAGCGGAACCTCTGCGTTTGAGTGCTTCGACGGTGGTTGGGCGTGCTTTTGGCGCCCTCTCCCAAGCATCAAAAAGCCCGACGCAGGGCCGGGCTTCCTTTGGGCTTTCCATTTCTATCCAATTAATCACAAAAGTTATGGGTCGCTCGAACTAAACAAGTATCACGGCTTGTGGATAAGCGCCTGTGATATGCGCTGTATGTATCCACGATCCGCTTCAGACATCGCTCTGTACCATGTAAGAAGATTCCGCTCTTCTTGCGTTAACTCGGACATTTCGCACTTTGGTTTATCCGTGCGTATGTTCTCTTTTTTGTCTTGATCCAAATGCCCACTACTCCATTAAGTGCATTGAGGGGCAACGTTACTCATGAGTGTGGAAAATCAAAACTGAAATCCGTCGTAACGAATGTTTTAAATCTCGACGAGTTATTTCTTGGCAGCAGAAAGGTGGGTGACTTCGGCCATAGCGCCGACAATTCGATGCACAGCTTTTTGGTCATGTTCAGACAGCGTTCGAAGCTGTTGAATGAGTTGGTTTTCAGCAGCATCCAGCTCGTTGGCAGCTGGCGATAGACGTACACCGGTCAAGACATAAAGGACGTCCACACCGGCTCTGGCCACGGCGGTGAGGTAGGCAGAATCAGGATTACGCTCGCCTTTTTCATAGCTACCCTGCGTGTTGCGAGTGATGCCGCCCTGCTGTGCAAAGGCATCTTGGTTAAGGCCCAGGCGCGTCCTTTCCTCGCGCAAGCGCTCACCTACTCCAACGTCCAAGTCTTCCTGAGATGCACAACTTTTCAAGCTTTCACCCTTTACAGGCCCAACTATTTGGGCATAATGAAATCAAACCAACACGAATGCACACGAATGGACACTATGCCCGCCCCACTCACAACCGAGCAAGCCCGAGCGGAACTTGATCGGAAAGGCATCAGCCTTGCCGAGTTTTGTCGCCGTAATGACCTCAATAGCAACTTGGTCAGTGATTTGCTCAACGGCCGCAAGAAAGGACTTCGCGGCAAAGCCCATAACGCTGCGGTGTTGCTGGGCATCAAGGTCGGCACTGTTAGCGCCGGAGACTGAGATTCAAATCGTTCACTCAACGCAAGGATGCCGCCATTGAGCACTTACAAACTTGTTTGCCCCCATTGCCATAACCGCATGCGAATACGCACCAGCGAAGGCACTCATATTTTTCTGCGTGTCGCTTATCTGCAATGCCTCAACGAAGCCTGCGGCTGGTCTGTCCGGGCTGAGTTTGAGATGACGCATGAGATGAGCCCCAGCGGTATGGCAAACCCTTCCGTGCAGCTCCCCCTAGCGTGTGTGGCGCTGCGTCGAGCGGCCATGCAGCCCGATGACAATCAGATGTCGTTGATTCCGCCTCAGGCAATGGAGGCCGCACGATGAACACCATCCATTTTGCCCCTGACTATCGCACCTGCATGCAGGACGCAGCTCACGCCTACCTGTTGCGGCATCGAGCTGAGTACCTCGTCGACTCAGATCGCTTGTTCAGTAGCGCCGAACACCATTTGATCGTAGCCCTTGAGGTTCCGGCCAACCTCGCAGAAAAGCTGGTGTACCTGGCGTGGAATGACTTGCTGCAGGCCGAACGCGCACCTAGCCAGGTCACCGACACGCTCTAACCCTTCTCATTTCAGTACCCCGCATCCCTGATCCACAGGGTGATGGGAATGCTTTGCCTAAAAATCGAGGATTTCATGGAAGATTCCATCTGCATCAACCTGACACTGAGCCGTATCGAAGCGTGCAAGCTTCTGGATGACATTCGCGATCTGTATGCCGCACTTCATCAAAAGCACTGGGACGAAGAGCGATTCAGCCTCATTCCCATCGAACACAGGCTCAACGCAATGCTGGCAGCCATTCCGTCGTTGAAAGTTAAGCAGCAGTTGATCACTGCGCTCTCTGAAGAAATCTGGAGAAGGCGTTCTTGGTGAGTGCCTTTCCCAGCACTTTGCACGCCGATGTATTGCAGCGCCTCGCAGATGATTATGGACTCAAGCGCCGCTTGAGCACCGATTACCTGCGAGGCGGCAAATGCCCCACGTGTGGAAAGAAAGAGCTCTACACGCGGTATGCCGAGCCTTGGTTGCTCATCTGCGGACGAGAAAGCAAATGCGCGCAGCAATGGCACGTCAAAGATATCTACGAAGATTTGTTCGACGACTGGAGTAAGCGCGCGCCCTCCTCTGAGCAATTTCCCTTGGCGACCGCTCGGGCTTACCTTGAGTTTGCCCGAGGCTTTCGGTTTGAACTGATTCAGGGCTGGTTCTCTCAGGAAACGTATTTCTCTGAGGCGTTAAACGCCGGCAGCGCCACGGTGCGGTTCACGCTGGAAAAGGGAGGTTACTGGGAACGCCTGATCGATCGGCCGCATCGCTTCGGCAAGATGAAAGCGCGCTTCAAGCCCGGCGACAGTCCGCGTGGTGTCTGGTGGTGCCCGCCCTCTATCGAGCTGCTGGAGGTCAAAGAGCTGTGGATTGTCGAGGGCATTTTCGACGCGATCGCTCTGGTGCATAACGGTATCGCGGCAGTGTCCGCGATGTCGTCCAACCTTTTCCCTGAGGACTCATTGAAGGCGCTGGTTCGCCAGCGCGGCGGCAAGTTGCCCAAGCTGGTGTGGGCACTGGACAACGAACCGGGCGCGCACAAGTACACCAAGCGCTGGGTGCACCAGGCTCGCGCCCTGGGTTACGAGTGCGAGGCCGCGCAGATCCCGCAGACGAACAGCCGCAAGGTCGACTGGAACGACCTGCATCAGCGCTGGGCTTTCATCGATGATGAAAATCAGCGCGCCGAGCAGATCAAAAAAGACGTGGCGACCGCCCGCTATCACGGCTCCTTGCTGATAGCGGAAAGCGCTTCAGAGAAAGGCGTTTTGATGTACGACTGGCGCGAGCGCCATGAATTTCACTTCGGCTTCGACAGCCGTTTGTACTGGTTCAAGATGGATCTGGAGCGGTTCAGCAAGGCGATGCACGCGCTGGAAACTTCCGACCTTCATGAAGACCAGCTACTCAGCGAAGGCCAGCGCAAGCATAAAGCGCTGCGCCAATGTGGTGGAGTTGTCGAGATTGCCAACTGCTACCCACAGGCCCTGTATTTTCAGCGCAACGAAGTGACCGACGAATCCTGGTATTACTTTCGCGTCGACTTCCCCCACGACAGTGGCAGCGTAAAAAACACGTTCACCGGCGGCCAAGTTGCCGCCGCCAGTGAGTTCAAAAAACGGCTGTTGGGGATGGCTGCCGGCGCGGTGTTCACCGGTAGCAGCAAGCAGCTCGACAAGATCATGAAGGATCAACTGTTCGGTTTGAAGACCGTTGAAACGATCGACTTCGTCGGTTACAGCAAGCAGCACAGTTGCTACGTGTTCGGCGACCTCGCGGTTCGCGGCGGCATCGTCAGCCTGGTGAACAAGGAAGACTTTTTCGAGTTCGGCAAGCTGCGACTCAAGACACTGCAGAAGTCGATCACCATGCACATTCAGCGCGACGGGAAGCAGTACCGCACTGACTGGTTACCGATGTTGTGGTTGTGCTTTGGTGCCAAGGGCATTGTCGCCCTCGCCTTCTGGTTTGGCTCGCTCTTCGCCGAGCAGATCCGAGCGAAGTACAAGTCGTTTCCGTTCCTTGAAGTCACCGGTGAGGCCGGCGCCGGCAAAACCACGCTGCTGACTTTTTTGTGGAAATTGCTCGGCCGCGAACACGAGGGTTTTGATCCGTCGAAATCGACCCGCGCCGGGCGTCAACGGGCGATGGGCCAAGTCTCCAACATGCCGGTGGTGCTGATCGAGGGCGACCGGAATGAACCAGATAAGGCGCACGCCAAAGGCTTCGACTGGGACGAGCTGAAGGACTATTACGGCGGCGGCACGCTCGGCACCAAGGGCATGAAAACCAGCGGGAACGAGACTTATGAACCACCGTTTCGCGGTGCGATTGCGATTAGTCAGAACGCCGATGTCAGCGCTTCCGAAGCCATCCTCACGCGGATCATCAAATCGCATTTTGCGCGGCCGGAAGTCACGACTGAGAGTCGCGCGGCCGCTGACAATTTGAATCTGATTCCAGTTGAGCAACTGAGCCATTTTTTACTGCTGGCCGTACGCGCTGAAACGCAGGTGATGACTCGGTTCGCCGAGCGCGTGCTTGTTCATGAGCGGCAGTTACGCGAGCTCAAAGACATTCGCGTTGAACGGATTATCAAGAACCACAGCCAGTTGATGGCTCTGGTGGATTGCCTGCGCCTGGTTTGCGCGCTCGATGACAACCAGGTAGCCACAACACAACAAGCGCTGAAGTGCATGGCGCTGGAGCGACAAGCCGCGATCAGCGCTGATCACCCGCTGGTTGCCGAGTTTTGGGAGGTTTTCGAATACCTCGAAAGTCTCGGAGAAGGCCCGCAGGTCAATCACAGCATCGACCCGAAGCTGATCGCTATCAATCTCAACGAGTTCGCCGAGATGGCCAGCGTGCATCGGCAGAACCTGGGCGACCTCAAGACATTGCGCGGGCTGTTGGTGAATAGCCGCAGCCGTAAGTGGTTGGAAACCAATAAGGCGGTGTACAGCGCAGTTCGCGCTTCGCAAGCCGTAATCAACGGAGCGCCAAGACGAAGCTCTACTGTGCGCTGTTGGATTTTTAAGCAGGCGTAACGCGCTGCAATCAAAGGATCACTCGGCGCTGTAGTGCCGGGATGCGTAATGGAGAAACACCATGCAAGCACAAAAACCAAGCGGAAGCGGTATAGAGGCCTCCACGAACATTTTCACAGCCTGCGACGAGGTTTCTTTTGTCGCTGCACGTATTGCTGGGTACAGACTCCGCATGCGCCAAGTAAACGAGTGCCGAGATAGGCAGCGCTACGGCTGTCGTCCAAACCTGCAGTAGCCCTGACGGTTTGCGGCCCTCGAGGCAGACAGCCAATTTCCTCCTGGAAAGACTAAATGCGCCCTCTGAACAATATAAAAAGCCACGAGACACTTTCTCTTTGGAACAAGCATGAATCGAGAAAACCAGCCTCCGTTGGCGAGCGAAACGCTTTCGGAAGATGAACTGGCAACCATTACCGGATACAAGACACCGTGTTTCCAGCGCCAGTGGCTTACCCGCAACGAATGGGAATACGTCCTCACGGGCGCACAACGTCCAGTCGTGGGCCGTGTTTACGCTCGTTTAAAACTTGCCGGGGTAAAGCCGTCAGCCAACAACGCTGTCGCCGAAACCTGGTCCCTTGATCTATCTCGCGTGAACTAATAATGAGACTGAAAAAGCCTGAAAACCGAGACCTTCCCCCTCGGATGATCCGCCGCTCACGAAAAAGAAAAAATGGCCAGATTTGGGTGGGCTATTACTACAACGGCAGGGACGCCGAGGGGAATCGCGTAGAGATTCCCCTCGGCGGCGATCTCGACGAAGCAAAGATTGAATGGGCGCGGCTCGATCGCAAAGCTACTCCCAAACCGGCCCACTTGATGGGCCGGCTTTTTGACGATTACGAAAAGAAAGTGATCCCAGCCCTGAAGCCTGGAACGAAAAGCGACTACCTTAAGGGTCTCAAGCAGCTACGAAATGCATTTGAATCAGCCCCAATCGAAGCAATTACGCCCCAAGTGATTGCTCAGTATCGAGACGCCCGCACGGCCAAGGTGCGCGCCAACCGCGAGATAGCGCTCCTTTCAACGATGTTCACCTTCGCTCGCGAGTGGGGACTGACCGACAAGTCCAACCCCTGCTTTGGTCTTCGTCGGAACAAGGAGACACCTCGGGACTTCTATGCCGGCGATATCATCTGGAACGCGGTGTACGAACAGGCCGGGCAAGACCTCAAGGACGCAATGGACTTGGCATATCTAACAGGCCAGCGGCCGGCAGACGTGCTCAAGGCATCCACCACCGACCTCAACCATGGCTTTCTGATGGTTGGCCAAGGTAAGACCGAAAAGCGCCTTAGGATCCGCCTCTATGATGGGGACAACGAGACGGACCTTTGCCGCTTTATCAACGGCCTACTTGATCGGCGGGCCGAAGTTGGCACCAAAACATCGATCCTGATCACAAACCAAGCAGGCTTACGTATGAGCTATAACATGCTGCGGAATCGTTGGGACGAGGCTCGAGAAAGAGCTGCGTCAAAAGCTGCAATCGAAGGTGATATGGAACTTGCTATCGCGATTCGGAAGTTCCAGTTCAGGGACATTCGCCCCAAAGCCGCCAGTGAAATTGAAGACATTGCTAATGCAAGCCGTTTGCTTGGGCATTCGACTCAAGAGATGACAAAAAAGATTTATCGCAGAGTTGGAGAAATCGTCAACCCCACAAAATGAACTATCCAAATAAAATGCTCGTCACTAGAAATCTAATGACGAGCGCTCAAAATGCCAAGGCTGTATCAAGAGATTTTAGTTTCCTTGACAGTAACATTACGCACTACCAAAGCCCCAGAATCCTCACTCATGAAGCTAAACTCAGACACATCATCCCACCCCCCGGAAATAAAATCCTTGTTGGGATCAAGTTCAAGATGCTCTGACAGTTCTTGCACTTCTACAAACCAACTCCCGACCTGTTCAAGTGATGAAGTTTCAGAAAGGATAAATCCAAGCTCAGTCAACGAGGTCATCAAATGTCGCGCATAGGCAGGAAGCTTATAACAAGACGCTACAATCTCATCTAGCTCCTTGTCCGAACAAGCCCCTTCCAGCTTCATCCGCAATTCAGCTCGCTGACGAAGCATTTTCAAAACTCGAATAACTTTAAATAAGGCGTTTTCACCCTCTTCGATGTACATTAAGCCAACAGCTCTAATTTCTCGTGTAACAGCCTCTCCCCGCTTGTATTTATCAATGCTAGCTCGACGTTGACTTTTTTTCTTAGCGCTTTTGAATTTTTCTAATGGAACCAGAACCGCAGCAACGATACTTCCCACAACGGCAAGGGATACCAAGAACGCAAAAGTATAGATTGCCATCCTTACAGGTTGAATCCACCAACTATCAGTTACGACAAAGTTATCAGTCGTAGAATTATGCTGCGACTCTGCGTTTCTAAACTGAATTGCTGGCGTACCTGCAATTTTACCTAACGGAGAGATACTTGGCTTATCAACTTCATCCCCTAAAACCAAGAAGCTCACGAACACTGTATCGCCTGGCTCAATGATTGATGGCGATAACGTTATCTTATTTCCGCTTTGATTAAGTGTAAAATTTCTCCTCAAGTACTCCACTGATGTTCGAAGAGATGGCGTATCAACTAATTTTCCTTTTTCAACCAAAAAACCCACCGGGTCATTTTCATCGAAGTCGATTTTTCGGATTTCAGCGTTTCCTTCATTTCGAATAGTAGCGCTTATGACCCAGAGTGTTTTTTTTGTATCTCTTAGATTCTCACCTGCGTAGGAAACCTCAAGACCACCCACAGCTTTATGTATATCCAGTACTTTAGCTGGCGGCGCAACTGTAATACTGATTTCACCTTTACGTTCATAGTAAAAGGTTTGATAAATCGCGAAAATAACGCTCATTATTGTAACAACCGCCATAAAACTTTGAGAGCGGATAGCAAGCCAAATTCTCTTCATTACCAATCCTTTGAAAAAATCGCCGAGTACTAATTATATTGTTGCACTTCAAAACTTGAATCTTTGAGAATTATAAATCTCAGGCAAGACAAAAAGCCATCCTTTCGACATCATCAATTCTGCACTTGGCAGTGTACCGTTCCCCACACGATCCAGAGGAAAATATGTCCTCGTAGAAGCGTAGGTTGCGGAATTCAGACGAAAAATTGCGGAACACCCAACTTTCTTGGAGGCAATAAAAAACCCCGTAGATCACTGATCTACGGGGCTTTTAATAGTGGAGGCCGAGGTCGGAATCGAACCGGCGTAGGTGGATTTGCAATCCACTGCATAACCATTTTGCTACTCGGCCTCAAAGTATCTGCTGTCAGTAGCACAACAACAAACACTGTACAAATTGGAGCGGGAAACGAGACTCGAACTCGCGACCCCGACCTTGGCAAGGTCGTGCTCTACCAACTGAGCTATTCCCGCTTGGTGATGCGCATTCTATAGAATTAAGAAGCTCCGTCAACCCCTTGATTCAAAAAAGTTTTATTTCTTTTCAACATCGGTCTTCAGGTGCGGCCAAGCGGCGCGAAGGTATTGAACCATCGACCACAACGTCAGGCCGGCGGAGACCATCAGCAAGGCATAACCCAGGATAACCCAGAAACTGAAGTCCTTCGGATTGGCCAGCAGGATCACCAACGCGAGCATCTGCGCGGCGGTTTTCCATTTGCCGAGATTCGAAACGGCTACGTGGGCACGGGCACCGAGCTCGGCCATCCATTCACGCAACGCCGACACCACGATCTCGCGACCGATGATGACAGCAGCCGGCAGAGTGAGCCAGAGATTGCCGTGTTCCTGGACCAGCAGCACCAGAGCCACTGCGACCATGAGTTTGTCGGCGACCGGATCGAGAAACGCACCGAACGGCGTGCTTTGCTCCAGACGACGAGCCAGATAACCATCCAGCCAGTCTGTCGCTGCCGCAAAGGCAAACACCGAGGCGGAGGCCATGTAACTCCACTGATATGGCAGATAGAACAGCAAAATGAAGATCGGGATAAGCAGGACGCGTAGAACGGTAATCAGATTAGGGATATTCATCGGCACAACTGGCTACGAGGTGAAGGGGCATTCTACTCGCTATGCAGGTTCGCATAAATCGACTCAGCGAGCTTTTTACTGATCCCCGGGGCTTTGGCGATCTCTTCGATGCTTGCACGAGACAGCTCCTGCAATCCACCAAAATGTTTCAACAAGTCGCGACGCCGAGTTGGCCCAACGCCTGCAACGCCTTCCAGCGTTGACGTACGGCGGGTTTTACCACGGCGCGCACGGTGTCCGGTAATTGCAAAGCGGTGAGCCTCATCGCGGATCTGTTGAATAAGGTGCAACGCCGGCGAGTCGCCACGCAATGTGAACTCATGCGCTGCATCATTCAGATACAACGTTTCGAAGCCGGCCTTGCGGGTTGCACCTTTGGCGACACCCAGCAGGATCAGGTCCGGCACGGCCAACTCGTTGAGAACATCTCGAGCCATCGACAACTGACCCTTGCCACCGTCCACCAGCAAGATGTCCGGTAACTTGCCCTCGCCTTCCTTGAGTTTGCTGAAGCGTCGCGTCAGGGCTTGGTGCATGGCGGCGTAGTCGTCACCCGCCGTCACACCTTCGATGTTGTAGCGCCGGTAGTCCGACTTGATCGCGCCTTCCGGGCCAAACACCACACAGGAAGCAACCGTGGCCTCACCACTGGAATGACTGATGTCGTAGCATTCCAGACGCTGCGGCGGCTCATCCAGGTTCAACACTTCGGCCAAGGCTTCAAACCGCGCGGCGGTGTGTTGACGGTTGGCCAAGCGCGCGCCCAACGCCTGCTCTGCGTTGGTCACCGCCAGTTGCTGCCAGCGCGCACGAGTACCACGCACACGATGACTGATGGCCAGTTCGCGGCCACGCAGTTCATGGATCGCTTCGATCAGCGTCGGAAAATCTTCGTGCACCACGTTGACGATCAGTTCGCTGGGCAAATCGCGCTCAGGGCTGCTGATGAAATACTGGCCAAGAAACGCGGCCATGACTTCCGACACGTCTTCTTCGATCCCGACTTGCGGGAAGAAATTCTTGCTGCCCAACACGCGCCCGCCACGGACACTGATCAAATGCACGCAGGCGCCGCCCGGATTGACGAATGCCGCAATGACATCGATATCCCCCGTGCCGCCTTCCATGCTCTGTTGATCCTGAACCCGACGCAACAGAGCGATCTGGTCGCGCAACTCGGCAGCGCGCTCGAACTCCAGGTTGATCGCCGCCTCTTCCATCGCCGTCGACAGTTCGTTGGTCAGCGCATGACTACGCCCCTCAAGAAACATGACCGAGTGACGCACGTCTTCGGCATAAACCTCGGGCTCGACCAGCCCGACGCAAGGCGCTTTACAGCGTTTGATCTGATATTGCAGACATGGACGGGTACGGTTCTTGTAGTAGCTGTCTTCACACTGGCGAACGAAGAAGGTCTTTTGCAGCAGACTCAGGCTTTCGCGTATGGCACCGGCGCTCGGATAGGGACCGAAGTATTTGCCTTTGGCTTTTTTCGCCCCGCGATGAATGCTCAGGCGCGGAAATTGACCGTCGGACAGAAACACATAGGGATAGGATTTGTCGTCGCGCAACAGAATGTTGTACGGCGGCCGCCACTCCTTGATCAGCGTTTGCTCAAGCAGCAGCGCTTCTGTTTCGTTGGCGGTGATGGTGGTTTCGACCTGCGCAATGCGCCCGACCAACGCGGCAGTCTTGGGTGCCAGACCGGTTTTTCGAAAGTAGCTGGCCAGGCGTTTTTTCAGGTTCTTGGCCTTACCCACGTACAACAGGCGCGCATCGCTGTCGAACATGCGATAGACGCCAGGGCGCCCACTGACTGTCGACAGAAACGCGCCGGAATCGAATGTTTCAGTCATGGTCAGAGGCTGGCATCAACCATGCCGTGACGCACCGCCAACAGTGTCAACTCGACGTCGCTGCTGATCGAAAGCTTCTCGAAAATACGGTAGCGGTAGGTGTTCACGGTTTTCGGCGACAGGCACAACTTGTCGGAAATGATCTGTACCTTCTGACAGCCGACAATCATCAAGGCGATCTGAATTTCCCGCTCGGACAAGGCATCGAAGGGCGAATCGTTGGACGGCTGAAAGGACTTGATGGCCAATTGCTGGGCAATCTGCGGACTGATATAGCGCTGGCCGGCAAACACCAGGCGAATGGCTTGAACCATTTCCGGCAAACCCGCGCCTTTGGTGAGATAGCCCGCAGCCCCTGCCTGCAGCAGACGTGTCGGGAAAGGGTCCTCTTCACACACCGTCACCGCGACCACTTTGATATCCGGATGACTGCGCAACAGTTTGCGCGTGGCTTCCAGGCCGCCGATGCCAGGCATCTTGACGTCCATCAGCACCACATCGGGCTTCAACTCTCGGGCCTTGATCAGGGACTCTTCCCCGGATTCGGCCTGGCCAACCACCTGCAAGCCATCGATATCGGCCAGCATACGTGTAATGCCTGTACGAACGAGATCATGGTCATCGACCACTAGCACCCTAATCAAGCAGACACCTCGCGATATGGTCATATTGGGATGCCGGACACCTTAGCAAAAAGCGCCACGCAGACCTAGCGGAAAGCGTCATTTAAAAAGTTTCAATTCATCATTGAAGGCTTGCAGGCCGTGGGTTTCAGAGCACATGTGTACTGATATCAAGCTGCATGCGCAGAAAACACTCGTCCCGGCCCTGCACCTGTAGTCCTTTTCTTTCATACAAGTTTCTCGCCGGATTATTTTCAAATACGGTCAGCCGCAAAGCCGGACGCCTCTCTTTGCGAGCCATGTCGATAACCTGATCGATCGCCCAGGAACCCGCGCCCTGCCCCTGAAACGGCTCAGCCATCTGCAGTTCACGAATGTACAAAGCGCGCATATCCCGGCTGAGGCTGAGGAAACCCAGCGGCACATCACCCTGCACTATCAGCCAGTTCTGTCGCCCCGGCCACGCGACATCAAACGCCTCGTCCTGCCATAACAGGTCATGGCGAATGTAATAGCGCAACATGTTCCGACAGGTGAGATCGCGGGCAAACGCCAGATCCTCTGGAACCGCACGCCGTAACTGGAATGTCATTGAGCTTGCACAACAGGAACGACTCGCCCCTGCCAAGCACCGTCGTTACGCTGGGCGACGACCAAAAGGTCGCCC
Source organism: Pseudomonas sp. AIG (assembly GCF_977020205.1). Classification (NCBI taxonomy): domain Bacteria; kingdom Pseudomonadati; phylum Pseudomonadota; class Gammaproteobacteria; order Pseudomonadales; family Pseudomonadaceae; genus Pseudomonas; species Pseudomonas sp. AIG. The sequence continues at coordinate 120,368 of NZ_CDROCK010000008.1, forward strand.
GCCCCCGGTGCTGCGACGATCAATGAACCGTCTTCAGACCAGATCCCCCCCCCCCCCGCAGTTTCCCCCCCGCCAGTCAGCCCACCGTGATTGGCCATCAGCACTGCCATCGAGTGTTGCCGGGCATAGCCCTGCAGTATTGCGGTGTCGGCTGCGTAACCCTTCTCGCTGATCAGTACACCGGCGGCGTATAAACCTGCGCCCTGATCTGCGGCCGCTGCGGCATGGCTGGCATGTGAGAAATCGGCGCACACCGCCAACGCGACCACTTCACCGCCAATGTTCAGTGTCGGCCCGCCGAGACCCGGGGCAAAAACAATCTCTTCGCCTGAGTGCAAATGCTGCTTGGTATAGACAGCGAGCGATCCGTCACAGCCAAGCATCAGGGCGCCGATCAAAATCGATTCACTGTCTCCCAGCCGAATCGGCATGCCGACAACGGCAGTTACGCCCAGCGCTCGGGCCAAATCCCTGAGCGGTTGCAGCACATCATCTTGCGGAGCAATTGCCAACGCTGCCGCCACTTCTCCTTCGTAGCCAGTCAACGACAACTCGGGAAAAACCAGCAATTGGACGCCCTGCTCCGCCGCCATCTCGATGAAGCGACTGTGCCGGGTAATATTTCCAGAAAGATCCCCAGCAATGGAAATCATCTGGGCAGCAGCAATGGTCAGTGTCGGCACGGTTCATCCTTGGCAATCAGGCAAAACGCAGAGTGTCACCACTCTTGCGTGACCCTGGCAATAGGCGTTTTGTTGATTACGCGATAGCAATTTCTGATTGCTGAGGCGTATCGGCCTCTAGTAAGCTCGGCCCATTCATTGGAGACAGACCATGTCCAACGCCCTCTCACAGCTTCGTACCGCCAGCGCCTTGCGCTCGGTTGCGGCTGCCCGGGTGAATGACGTTTGCGCTCCAGCCAGCTTTTATTTTGGGTATTGGTTTAGCCACTGGCGCGCCTGATACCCAAACGGCGCCCATGACAACGGGTCGCCTACCAGAGAATTCTCAACCCCCGGTCGGCCTCCCGACCGGGGGTTTTGTTTTTTCAGCCCCAAACTTTTTCAGCAACACATCAGACACTTTGAGGAATCACGAAATGAACTACGCCACTTATTACCGTTACGACAGCTTTAGCGCCTGGCGATTTACCAGCTTCCGCTCGGGACAGCCTGCCGCCTCCGATCGGTCACCTATAGGTGGCAAGCACACACACGTAGCCAATACGGCCAACTGTCGAACACCCCAGTAGGGCCGAGCGAGCGGGAAGTACCCGCCGCCAGCCCAGGAAAACCGAATATGAACTCGTCCGTTTCTGCTCTGCCACTGTCCACTCTGAACTCTGCCAACGAAGCGTTGACCCTGCGTCTGCCCAGCTCGTTGCAACTCAAGCAACAATTGCCCCTGAGCAATGCCTTGAGCCAGCAAGTCGCCGCCCATCGCCAAGCGGTTCGCGCCATTCTCAATGGCCAGGATCAGCGTCTGCTGGTCATCGTCGGCCCCTGCTCCATCCACGATCCGCAATCCGCACTTGAGTACGCCGGCAAACTCGCTCGACTGGCTGAAGCAGTCAGCGGTGAAATGCTGCTGGTGATGCGCGCCTACGTGGAAAAACCGCGTACCACGGTCGGCTGGAAAGGCCTGGCCTACGATCCGCATCTGGATGGCAGTGATGACATGGCTGGCGGCCTTACCCTGTCGCGAGAGCTGATGCTGGAAATGATCCGCCTCGGCTTGCCAGTGGCCACCGAATTGCTGCAGCCCATGGCGGCCGGGTACTTCGATGACCTGTTGAGCTGGGTGGCCATTGGTGCGCGTACCACTGAATCGCAAATCCACCGGGAAATGGCCAGTGGATTGAGCATGCCCGTGGGCTTCAAGAATGGCACCGACGGCGGTGCAGCCATTGCGGTTGACGCCATGCGTTCGGCAGCACATCCGCACCGGCATTTCGGCGTCGACAGCCAAGGCCATCCGGCAATAATTCAGACGCCTGGCAACCCCGACACCCACCTGGTACTGCGCGGGGGCCACAAAGGTCCGAACCATGACAGCGAGAGCGTGGCGAAAATCCACGCCGACCTGAACCGACTGAAGATACCGAGCCGAATCATGGTCGACTGCAGTCACGCCAACAGTGGAAAAGATCCACTGCGTCAGCCAGGCGTTTTCAACGAAGTGCTTGAGCAACGCCTGCAGGGTGATCGCGCACTGATTGGCATGATGATTGAGTCTCACCTGTTCGAAGGTTGCCAACCGCTGAGCGCATCTCTGCGCTACGGGGTTTCGATTACCGATGGCTGCCTCGGTTTCAGTGCAACAGAAGACTTGCTGCTTGCCGCCTCCCAGCGCCTCGCCGTGCACGCCATAGACTGAGTGCCAGGTGTGCCCTCCGGTTTTATCGCCAACCGGAGGGCGCTCCGGGCTAGCGCTACGCTTCCACTCGCACCTCGACCACCGCAGATTCCTGACTGACATCGTCCAGACGTTCAACCGTGTAGGCCACACGCACGGTCGTGCCATGGTGCTCACGCCAGAATCTGTGCGGCACGATAAAAATCAGCGGTTTTCCTGCGGTCTCTCGAGCTATCTCCCGGTCATCCCGATGATTGAAAAGATCGCCGTCGCACTTGAGATAAACCAATTCACCTTCCTGTGTCTGAGCATTACCGATCACGATGGTGACCCCGTCGATCGAATCCTCTTTCAGCAACACGCCATCTTCAGCCTCAAGAACATCGGGAGCGTCCAGTTCACCACGAAGGAACGGAGTGACGAGGAGTCTTGCCGACTCGGATTCTCGAACCGCTCCACCGGACTGTTCGACTCGATAGCGCACCGACACCTCACCACCGAGATGTGCAGCAATGTGTGCCCCGTCAATCCAGAATGACAGCACGTCAGCGACCGCAAAGGTTTCGACCTTCAGGCTGTCGCTGAACGTTGCAGGCATTGCGTCAGCGCCCCACAACAATGTGACACGATCACCCGCAGCCATTCGGGCGTAAGGCTGCAGCACGACAAGCGTGCCTTCCGTCACTCGTGCCGGATCCAGTGTTCCCCTGATCGTCCCCTCGACAATCGGCGCCAGCAACTGCGGCCGTGTATCTCCTACAGACAGCTGCACACGCGCAGAAAACACAGCAGCGGACGAGCTCGCACTCAGCAGTTTCCAGTAAACCTCCAGCGACCCGCCATCCAGCGCCGCGATATGCATGCCTTTGATGACGAAAACAACTTCTTTGCCGACCTGAGCTTCGCTGACATAGCGAACCATTTCATGCTGATAAGCAAAGCCTTCTATATCCAGGCCCTCCCAACTCAACAGTAACCGGTCACCACAGGCCATATTTGCATAAGGGGCGATACGGACAACGACCTTGCCCAGCGAAGGATCAAGCACCGTCCCCTCGAGGCAATCGAGGGTCGCCGCTGGCAGCAGTTCACTCGACACGCAGGGACTGACGGGGTGGCGCATCCGGTAGCAAAACTCGACTTCGTGCGTGTGCATTAGTGGCTCCATTCCTTGGAAAAAACGCCGTATCGGTGGACGGCGTCGACAGCCCACATTTAACGCGAACCCTCCTATTTTCGATGTCAGCCCGATCCGCCGCAGACACCCGGCAAAAGCTTCCGACGAGGTAGGCAAACTGCACAAAACCACGATCAACCAAGCGAAAGATGGCCGTAACTTCCGATTCGGATTTCATAAGTATCTGAAAATTCGTACATAACTTAGTCCAGATTCAACCACCAAAAGATGCCTCTTCTTACTTCCTCAACGGGATGAGTGTTTTAGAGTGGCCTCCGAACTCCCCCGATGAACTTCTGTGAAAAAGGTAAGAACATGCAACGGAATGCTTCAACTCGCTATCCCATCCTGTTGGTACATGGCCTGTTCGGATTCGAGCGCATCGGTCATTTTGAGCTGTTCCATGACGTAAAGGACGCTTTGAAGACCGCCGGCAACCGAGTGTTTGTTCCGCACCTTTCCGCCACCCATAAAAATGAAATACGGGGTGAACAACTGCTCGCACAGATCGACCGGGTCTTGCGAGGCACGGGTGCCGACAAAGTCAACCTCATCGGACACAGCCAGGGAGCACTGGCTGCTCGATACGCTGCGGCGCTTGCCCCACACGCTGTAGCTTCGGTGACCTCCGTCAGTGGCCCGAACCACGGCTCGGAACTGGCTGACTTTCTGCGCAAGGCACTGGTGCCCGGGCGACTGCCCGAGGCGGTTGCACAGAATGTCGCGACACTGTTTGGCAATTTTCTTTCGTTGCTCAGTGGCAGTGTGACGTTGCCGCAGAACGCTTTGGCGGCGCTCAATGCACTGACGACCGAGGGCGTGGGCGATTTCAACGACAAGTTTCCGCAAGGGTTGCCCAGCACCTGGGGCGGCCACGGCCCGGAGCAGGTCAATGGCGTGCGCTATTATTCATGGAGCGGCGTCCTGCCAGCAGACAGCCCGGCGACACTCGACCCGACACAAAGCATCTGCCATGCGCTATCGCAATACTTCATGACCGAGACGCAGCAGAACGATGGCTTCGTCGGCCGCTTCAGTTCTCACCTGGGGCAAGTGATCCGCTCCGACTATCCACTGGACCATCTGGGCAGCCTGCGCCGCACGGCCAGAACAGTGACGGCCCTGCCCGACCCGATTGAACTCTATGTTGAACATGCCGCACGTCTGCGTGCTGCGAATCTCTGATCCGCGCCCCGGACAATCGAACGGAACTTTGCCGAGAATTCGCCCACTGAATCCGGTAGGCTCCACACTTTACTGAAATAGATTGGAGAGTTTCCCCATGGCTAAAGCCACTGCCCGCCACATCCTGGTTTCCAGCGAAGACAAGTGCAACGAACTCAAGGCCCAGATCGAAGGCGGCGCTGATTTCGCCGAAGTCGCCAAAGCCAACTCCACCTGCCCGTCCAGCCGTCAGGGCGGTGACCTGGGTTCGTTCGGTCCTGGCCAGATGGTCAAGGAATTCGACACCGTGGTCTTCAGCGCGCCAATCAACGTCGTGCAAGGTCCGGTGAAGACTCAGTTCGGTTATCACCTGCTTGAAGTCACCAGCCGTCAGGACTGATCCGTCGCCTGATTGCTCACCAACGGCCCGCCTTCTGGTGGGCCGTTGTGTTTCAGTTACACATACGGCTGGCGACTGGCGCGCCTCTCGCGTACAACTTGCGCTTATCGATTTCCCGGTTCCAAGGCTGACAATGCGACTGGTTTTCCCCACATTGATGCTCACCGCCCTCGCCCTGCTGACGGGCGCCGTCGGCGCGAACGCTGCCCCGCAACACGCGTTGACCGTTTATGGCGAACCCGCCAAGTACCCTGCCGGTTTCAGCCACTTCGACTACACCAACCTGCAAGCGCCCAAGGGCGGAACGATGCGCCGTTCGGCCATCGAGATCGGCCACTTCGATCATGTTCTTCCTTATATAGACAAAGGCATCGGCGTCACGCAGATCGATGGTTTGCTCTATTCGCCACTGGCCCAGCGTTCGCTGGACGAGCCTTACACGGTTTACGGACTGGTCGCGCAAAAGATGGAGCGCTCGGACGATGGCCTGTCGCTGCGGTTCTTCATCAATCCCAAGGCACGCTTTGCCGATGGCAAGCCAATTACCGCCGAAGACGTACGCTACACCTACGATTTATTGATGACCCAGGGCAGCCTGCGTTATCGCACCCAGTTTGCTGACGTCAAAGGTGTCGAAGTGGAGGCGCCACTGACCGTGCGTTTCGACTTCAAGAGCAATGAAAACCGCACCCTGCCACTGGACATCGCGACCCTGCCGGTATTTCCCGAGCATTGGTGGAAGAGCCGCGATTTCGCCGGGGGTGGCGGCTATGAACCCCCCTTGGGCAGCGGCCCCTATCGAGTCGGCAAAGTCGACTCTGGGCGCAGCATCACGTTTGAACGCAACGCCGACTGGTGGGGCAAGGATTTGCCGGTCAGTCGCGGCCTCTACAACTTCGATCATTTCAGCATCGAGTATTTCGGCGATACCGACGTCGCCCGGCAAGTGCTGCGCGGTGGCGCCTATGACTACAACCGCGAGTTCTCGGCCACGGGCTACTCGATCGGTTACGACAGCCCCGCGCTGAGCGATGGGCGCTTGCAAAAAGCGCATTTGGCCACCGAGGCGCCCCAGTCGGCCCAAGGCTTTGTGTTCAACCTGCAAAAACCGATGTTCGCCGATCGCCGTGTACGCCAGGCGCTGGCCATGCTGTGGGACTTCGAGTGGAGCAACCGGCAGATGATGCGCGGCATGTATATCCGCCAGCAGAGCTACTTTTCCAACACGCAACTGGCGGCAAGCGAACTGCCGGATGCGCAGGAACTGAACATCCTCGAACCGCTGCGAGGTCAGGTTCCCGACGAAGTCTTCGACACAGTTTTCGAGGCGCCGAAAACCGACGGCAGTGGCCTGATCCGCGACAAACAGTTGCAAGCCCTCGAATTGCTCGAGCAGGCCGGCTGGAAACCGGATGGCGATCAACTGGTGAATGCTCAGGGCGAGCCGCTGAGCTTCACCTTCCTGGTCAGCCAGAACGGTATGGATCGCTTGCTGCTGCCGTACAAGCGCACGCTGAAACAGATCGGCATCGACCTCAATATTCGCCGCATCGACTCCTCGCAATACGTCAATCGCCTGATGAGTCGCGACTACGACATGATCGTCACGGGCTACCCGGTCAGCACTTCACCGGGAGGCGAATTGCTCAATTACTTCGCTTCCGCGTCGGCCAACGACCCGGGCGCGAACAACTACATGGTGTTGAAAAACCCGGCGGTGGATACGCTGATCAACGGCCTGATCCGGGCGTCCACGCAGTCCGACATGTTGCATTACGCCCATGCCCTGGACCGGGTGCTGCAATGGAATTACTACTGGATTCCCAACTACTATCCGCCGGGCACCTCGACCGTCTGGTGGAACCGTTTCGGCATACCCTCGGTGCAAGCCAGCAATGACGAAGCCATCGAGAGTTGGTGGGAAATCAGCAGCACGCCGCTGACCAATCAGCAGATGACCGCCGAAAAAATTGCCCGTGGCAGACCCGGAGGGCCGCACTGATGTGGGGTTACATACTGCGGCGCCTGCTGCTGATCATCCCGACGCTGGTGATTATTCTGCTGGTCAACTTTGCGATCATTCAGGCCGCGCCCGGCGGCCCGGTAGAACAGGCCATCGCTCACCTGCAAGGGATCGGCGGTGCGAGTGTTGGCGGCGGTGCCAGCGAAACCATGAGCGGCACATCACGTGCCAGTCGTGGTCTCGATCCGCAACTGATCAAGGACATCGAAAAACAGTACGGTTTCGACAAACCAGCCCATGAACGGCTGTGGCTGATGTTGAAGAACTACGCGCAACTGGATTTCGGCAAGAGCTTCTTCCGTGGCGCGACGGTCACTGACCTGATCCTTGAAAAAATGCCGGTAACCATCTCCCTCGGGTTGTGGGCGACGCTGATCACCTATCTGGTGTCGATCCCGTTGGGGATCCGCAAGGCTGTGCACCATGGCAGTCATTTCGATATCTGGAGCAGCACGGCGATCATCATCGGTTACGCGATGCCGGCGTTTCTGTTTGCGATGTTCCTGATTGTGGTGTTTGCCGGCGGCACGTCGCTGAACTGGTTTCCGGTGCGCGGCCTGGTGTCGGACAACTTCGAATCACTGTCGAGCCTCGGTAAAATCGCCGATTATTTCTGGCACCTGGTGCTGCCGGTGACGGCGCTGGTGATCGGTGGTTTCGCCACGCTGACGATCCTGACGAAAAACTCGTTTCTCAATGAAATCACGCGTCAGTACGTGGTCACCGCGCGCGCCAAAGGCCTGAGCGAACGTCGCGTGCTCTACGGGCATGTGTTCCGCAACGCGATGCTGCTGGTGGTGTCCGGCATCCCGCAGGCGTTCATCAGCGTGTTCTTCGCTGGCTCCCTGCTGATCGAGGTGATCTTCTCTCTCGACGGTCTCGGACGCATGAGCTACGAAGCGGCCGTTTCGCGGGATTATCCGGTGGTGTTTGGCTCATTGTTCATCTTCACCCTCTTCGGCTTGCTGATAAAACTGGTCGGTGACCTGTGTTACACCCTGGTCGATCCGCGTATCGATTTCGCTGCGAGGAATGGCTGATGTTCAAGCTCTCGCCTCTGGGCCGCCGGCGCTTCGAGCGCTTCAAGAAAAACCGCCGTGGCTGGTGGTCGCTATGGCTGTTTATCGGCCTGTTTGTGGTGACGCTCGGTGGCGAGTTGATCGCCAATGACAAGCCTTTGGTCGTCAGCTATCAGGACCAATGGTACTTCCCGGTATTCAAGCGACACACCGAGCAGGAGTTCGGCGGACAACTGCCGTTCCAGGCCGATTATCGCAGCGACTATGTACAGAACCTGATTCGCAAGGACGGTGGCTGGCTGCTGTTCCCGCCGATTCCATTCAGTGACGACACGCCAAACTACGACCTCAACAAACCGGCGCCGAGCCCGCCGACGTCAGTCAACTGGCTGGGCACTGACGATCAATCGCGGGATGTGCTGGCGCGGGTGATTTTCGGTGCACGGGTGTCGATTCTGTTTGCCCTGATGCTGACTTTTGTCAGTGCCCTCATAGGCATTGCCGCGGGGGCATTGCAGGGCTACTACGGCGGCTGGGTCGATTTGCTCGGGCAACGCGTGCTGGAAGTCTGGTCGGGGCTACCGGTGTTGTACCTGTTGATCATCCTCTCCGGTTTCGTCGAGCCGAATTTCTGGTGGCTGCTGGGGATCATGGCGCTGTTTTCATGGCTGGCGCTGGTGGATGTGGTGCGCGCCGAGTTCCTGCGCGGACGCAATCTGGAGTACGTCAAAGCCGCGCGCGCGCTGGGTCTGAGCGACCGCAAGGTGATTTTCCGGCACATTCTGCCCAACGCCATGAACGCGACACTGAGCTACTTGCCGTTCATTCTGACCGGAGCGATCTCCACCCTCACCGCGCTGGATTTTCTCGGTTTCGGCATGCCTGCCGGCAGTGCTTCGCTGGGTGAGTTGATCGGTCAGGGCAAACAGAACCTGCAGGCACCTTGGCTTGGGTTGACGGCGTTTTTCACCCTGGCGCTGATCCTTTCCTTATTGGTGTTCATCGGCGAAGCGTTGCGAGACGCGTTCGACCCTCGATCCTGAAGCGTGGCCATGACTGACAACTTGATTGAAATCCGTCACCTCAACGTTGCCTTCCATGGCCAGACCGTGGTGCGCGACCTGTGCCTGGACATCCGCCCCGGTGAGTGCCTGGCGCTGGTAGGCGAATCGGGCTCGGGCAAATCGGTGACCGCCCATTCGATCCTGCAGTTGCTGCCTGAAAGCGAAGCGCAAACCACCGGCAGCATTCGCTATCGCGGGCAGGAACTGATAGGCGCGGAGCCCAAGGTCTTGCGCGAATTGCGCGGCAACCGCATCGCGATGATCTTTCAGGAGCCGATGACCTCGCTGAATCCGCTGCACACCATTGAAAAGCAGATCGGCGAAACCCTGCTGCTGCACCGTGGCCTCGGCGGCAAAGCGGCGCAGCAACGCATCCTCGAACTGCTCGGACTGGTCGGCATCCAGAAACCCAAGGAACGGCTCAGGGCTTACCCGCATCAACTCTCCGGCGGCCAACGGCAGCGGGTGATGATCGCCATGGCCCTGGCCTGCGAACCGGAACTGTTGATCGCCGATGAGCCGACCACTGCGCTCGACGTGACGGTGCAGCGCAAGATCCTGCTGCTGCTCAAATCCCTGCAACAACGCTTGGGCATGTCGCTGCTGCTGATCAGCCATGACCTCAATCTGGTGCGCAGCATTGCTCAGCGCGTGTGCGTGATGAAGGCCGGAGAAATCGTCGAACAGGCGCCTTGCGAAACCCTGTTCACCGAGCCAAAGCATCCTTACAGCTGTGTGCTGCTCAACGCCGAACCCGAAGGTGAAGCCCTGCCCCGGGATGAGCGCGAGAACGTGCTGGAAGTCGACGACCTGAAGGTTGAATTTGTCGTCGGCGGCGGTCTGTTCCAGCGCAAGCAATACCTGCGGGCGGTGGACGGCATCAGTCTGAGTGTTCAGCGTGGCAAGACGTTGGGCATCGTCGGCGAATCAGGTTCCGGCAAGTCGACATTGGGCCAGGCGATCCTGCGTTTGCTCGACTCCGAGGGCGGTATCCGCTTTCAGGGCCAGGCACTCGACGGTCTCAGTCAAAAACAGATGCGCCCGTGGCGCCGGCAGATGCAGGTGGTGTTCCAGGATCCGTTCGGCAGCCTCAGCCCGCGCATGTCAGTGGCGCAGATCATCAGCGAAGGCCTCGAAGTGCACTGCGAGTCGAGCGCCGATGAGTGCGACGAGCAAGTGATTCGTGTGCTTAAAGAAGTCGGCCTCGACCCGGAGAGTCGCCATCGTTATCCCCACGAATTCTCCGGTGGCCAGCGCCAACGTATTGCCATCGCCCGAGCACTGGTGCTGAAACCGGCGCTGATCCTGCTTGATGAACCGACGTCGGCACTCGATCGCACGGTGCAAAAACAGGTGGTTGCTCTGCTCCGCCAGCTTCAGGAAAAACACGGTCTGACCTATCTGTTCATCAGCCACGATCTGGCGGTGGTGCGCGCTCTGGCCCACGACATGATCGTGATCAAGGATGGCAAAGTGGTCGAGCGTGGCGCCAGTCATGACGTGTTCGACGCGCCGCAGCATCCGTATACCAAAGAGCTGTTGGCGGCGGCGCATCCGGGGTAGGCATAATCGCCAGTCGACTTGAAACCGGGTCGCGGCTTTCGCGAGCAGGCTCGCTCCCACAAGGTTCGCGCCGGACACAAAATTTGGGAACGACCCAATCTACTGTGGGAGCGAGCCTGCTCGCGAAAGGGCCGGCGCAGGCCACATACAATCAGGATCAGCCTCCATGAACACCACCGAAAGCCTCAAGGACTACCAACGGGTTCGCACCCTGGCGATCCGCTCGCTGTTCGAGATCATCGAGCAGTCCAGTGAGGGCACGGTGATTGTCGATCGCGATGCCAACATCGTCTGGATGAACGAGCGTTACGCCCGGCGCTTCGGTCTTGAATCGGCTGAAGGAGCGATCGGTAAACCTTGCGAGAGCGTGATTCCCGGCAGTTTGTTGCGCGAGGTCGTACGCAGCGGTCGCCCGATCCTTCTGGACATGCAAGACACCCCGAAAGAGCCTTTGGTGGTGATGCGCCTGCCGATTCACGATGACGTTGGCACGGTGATCGGCGCGATCGGTTTTGCCCTGTTCGACGAGTTGCGCACCCTGTCGCCGATGCTCAAACGCTACTTGAGCATGCAGGAAGAACTGGCCTCGACCCGGTCCCTGCTGCGCGCCCGGCAGACCAAATACAACTTCGCCCATTTTATCGGCACCAGCGCCGCCAGCCTCGAAGTCAAACGGCGGGCGCGGCGCAGTGCCAGCGCCGAATCGCCGGTGTTGCTGCTCGGCGAAACCGGTACTGGCAAAGAGCTGCTGGCGCAGGCCATTCACAGCGCCTCACCACGGGCGCACAAAGCGTTCGTCAGTATCAACAGCGCGGCAATTCCCGAGGCGTTGCTGGAAGCGGAGTTTTTTGGCACCGCGCCTGGCGCGTTCACCGGCGCCGACCGCAAGGGCCGCACCGGCAAGTTGCAGATTGCCCAGGGCGGCACGTTGTTTCTCGACGAGATTGGTGACATGCCGCTGCCCTTGCAGAGCAAACTGCTGCGCGTGTTGCAGGAAAAGGAATTCGAACCGGTAGGCTCCAACGACGTGATTGAAAGCGATGTCCGCGTGATTGCCGCCACTTCGACCGATCTGCAAGCGGCGATCAAACGCGGTGAGTTTCGCGCCGATTTGTACTATCGCCTCAATGTGCTGCCGATTCAGGTGCCGCCATTGCGTGAACGTCTTGATGATCTGCCGGCGCTCAGCGAAGCGATCCTTGAAGAGCTGCGCAGTCAGCACGAACTGCACCGTGATGCGCTGGCGTTGCTCAGTCAACATGCCTGGCCGGGGAACATTCGCGAGTTGCGCAATGTGCTGGAGCGGGCGGCGTTGCTCAGTGATGACTTGATGCTGACTGAGCAGGATATTCGTGCGGCGATTGGTACGGTGACGCCGGTCGAGCGTGGTTCAGCCCCACTGGCTGAGGTGGCGCCAGGGGAAACATTCGCCCAGGCACGCGAGCGGTTTGATCGACAGTTGATTCAGTCTGCCCTCGCGCAATGCGCGGGCAATGTACCGGAAGCAGCTGCTCGGCTGGGGCTTGGTCGGTCGACGCTGTACAAAAAAATGGTGGCACTGGGAATTGTTTGAGTCTCTACAAAGAGACACGGATCTCATTAATTAGAAAATTCGTCAAGGTCAAAAGATCGCAGCCTTCGACAGCTCCTACAGGGGAATATCGGGTCCGCACTGTAGGAGCTGCCGAAGGCTGCGATCTTTTCGGTTCAACACGGTCTCTAAAACGAGACAAAACTTCTGAAAAACCCTCCACTTGATCAATAATACTCTTGTATTTCAATACTTTAGCTATTTGGCACAGATCTCGCTAAAGCCTCTCCCACACCCGTTCCACCCACAAAAATAACAATTCTGGAGAGACACACCATGAGTGTGATCATTGCCTTGGCAGCCCTGGCGCTGCTGATGCTGGCTGCCTACCGTGGCTACAGCGTTATCCTCTTCGCGCCGATTGCCGCCCTCGGCGCCGTCCTGCTCACCGACCCTTCTGCCGTCGCCCCCGCGTTCACCGGGGTGTTCATGGAAAAAATGGTCGGGTTCATCAAACTGTATTTCCCGGTGTTCCTGCTCGGCGCCGTGTTCGGCAAGTTGATCGAACTGTCGGGTTTTTCCCGTTCGATTGTCGCTGCGGCCATTCGCTTGCTCGGCACCAAACAGGCGATGCTGGTAATCGTGCTGGTCTGCGCCCTGCTCACTTACGGCGGCGTGTCGCTGTTCGTCGTGGTGTTTGCGGTGTATCCGTTTGCTGCCGAGATGTTCCGCCAGAGCAATATCCCCAAGCGCCTGATCCCGGCGACCATCGCCCTCGGTGCGTTCTCGTTCACCATGGATGCCCTGCCCGGCACGCCGCAAATCCAGAACATCATCCCCAGCACCTTCTTCAATACCACCGCGTGGGCGGCGCCGTGGCTGGGTGTGATCGGCACGATTTTCGTGTTCTGCACTGGCATGCTGTTTCTGCAACGTCAACGCAACAAAGCGCAGCGCGCCGGTGAAGGCTACGGCACTGAACTGCGCAACGAGCCGGAAACCGCTGAAGACCTGAAACTGCCAAACCCATGGATTGCGCTTTCGCCGTTGTTGGCAGTGGGCATCATGAACCTGCTGTTCACCCAATGGATTCCGCAGTGGTACGGTAAGACCCACAGCCTCGCACTGCCGGGCATGGCCACACCGGTCACTACCGAGATCGCCAAACTGACGGCGATCTGGGCGGTGCAGGCGGCGTTGCTGGTCGGCATTCTGATGGTGCTCGCGTTCGGCTTTCAGGCGATTCGCAGCAAGCTCGCCGAAGGCAGCAAAAGCGCGGTGAGCGGTGCCTTGCTGGCGGCGATGAACACCGCGTCGGAATACGGTTTCGGCGCGGTGATCGCTTCGCTGCCGGGCTTTTTGGTGCTGGCGGACTGGCTCAAACAGATTCCCAATCCGCTGGTCAACGAAGCCATCACCGTGACGCTGCTGGCCGGTATCACCGGTTCGGCTTCGGGCGGCATGAGCATTGCGCTGGCGGCGATGTCCGAGCAGTTCATCAGTGCGGCCCACGCCGCGAACATTCCGCTGGAAGTGCTGCACCGCGTCGCCGCGATGGCCAGTGGCGGCATGGACACCCTGCCGCACAACGGCGCGGTCATTACCCTGCTGGCCGTCACCGGCCTGACCCACCGCGAAGCTTACAAAGACATTTTCTGTATTACGCTGATCAAGACCCTCGCGGTTTTCGTCGTGATCGGCACTTTCTACGCCACTGGCATTGTGTGAGGTATTCATGACCACTCTTTCCGGCAAGACCGCACTGGTAACCGGTTCCACCAGCGGCATCGGCCTGGGCATCGCCCTGAGCCTGGCCAAGGCTGGCGCGAATCTGATTCTCAACGGTTTTGGTGATGCATCAAGCGTCATCGCCGACGTCGCTCAGTTCGGCGGCAAGGTCGGCCATCATCCCGCGGATGTCAGTGACCCGGCGCAGATTGCCGAGATGATCGAGTATGCCGAGCGCGAGTTCGGCGGTGTCGACATTCTGGTCAACAACGCCGGTATTCAGCATGTGGCGGCGGTGGAAGAATTCCCCGTCGAGCGCTGGGACTCCATCATTGCCATCAATTTGTCTTCGGTGTTTCACAGCACGCGCCTGAGCCTGCCCGGGATGCGCGCCAAAGGCTGGGGACGCATTATCAATATCGCTTCCGTGCATGGTCAGGTCGGTTCGACCGGCAAAGCCGCTTACGTGGCCGCCAAGCATGGCGTGATCGGTTTGACCAAAGTGGTCGGCCTGGAAACCGCGACCAGCAACGTCACCTGCAACGCAATCTGCCCGGGCTGGGTGCTGACGCCACTGGTGCAGAAGCAGATCGATGATCGTGCCGCCAAGGGTGTCGATCCGCAACAGGCGCAGCATGATCTGCTGGCCGAGAAACAACCGTCGCTGGAGTTCGTCACACCGCAACATCTGGGCGAACTGGTGTTGTTCCTGTGCAGCGAGGCCGGCAGCCAGGTGCGTGGGGCGGCGTGGAATATTGATGGTGGGTGGTTGGCCCAATAGCGCGCCCCCCCTCTGTGGGAGCGAGCCTGCTCGCGAAAGCGCTGGGTCAGCCAATGAAGTCGTTGAATGTACGGACGTCTTCGCGAGCAGGCTCGCTCCCACAGGTGTTATGTGTGCGCTCGACCTTGTGCATTAATAAAAACAAGAGGCAAGCAATGTCCGACATCCTCTGGCAACCCGACGCCAACCGTATCGCCAATTCGCGCATGGACACCTTCCGCCGTGCGATCAATGAGCGCCACTCGCTGAAACTCGACGACTACCCTGCCCTGCACCAATGGAGCGTCGAGCAGCGCGCGGAATTCTGGCAGGCAATCGTCGACTTCTTCGATATCCGTTTTCACACGCAGCCCGATGCCGTGTTGCGTGAAGGGCCGAACATGCCCGACGCCGAGTGGTTCCCCGGCGCCACGCTGAACTTCGCCGAACTCCTGCTGCGTCGTCGCGACGATGCTGTGGCGGTAATAAGCGTGGCGGAGAATGGCCAGCGCGAGCAGTTGACCTGGGCCGAACTCGCCGAGCACGTCGCCGGGTTTCAAGCGAGCCTGCAGGCCGCCGGTGTTGGCCTAGGTGATCGCGTCGCCGCCTGCATGCCCAATACCTGTCAGACGCTGGTGGCGATGCTCGCTACTACCAGCCTCGGCGCGATCTGGTCGTGCTCCTCGCCGGATTTCGGCACCCACGGCGTGATCGATCGCTTCGGCCAGATCGAACCGAAAGTGCTGCTCACCTGTGCAGGCTATCGCTATGCCGGCAAAACGATCGACCAGACCGACAAAATCAACGAAATACTCGAACAGCTGCCAACGCTACGGCAGTTGATCATCGTGCCTTATGCCCAGCCGCAAGCCCATGTCGAGGCTTACCAGACTCGCGCCGAAGTGAGCTTGTGGGATGACTTTTATCACGCCGGAGGCGAACCGGACTTTATCCCGGTGCCGTTCAACCATCCGTTGTACGTGCTGTATTCCAGCGGCACTACCGGCGTGCCGAAATGCATCGTGCACAGCACCGGCGGCGTACTGATCCAGCACGTCAAGGAACACGGTCTGCATTGTGATCTCGGCCCCGGGGATCGACTGTTTTACTACACAACGTGTGGCTGGATGATGTGGAACTGGCTGGTTTCGGCGCTCGCCGTCGGCAGCGCCGTGGTGCTGTACGACGGCTCACCGTTTCACCCGGACAATCAGCGCTTGCTCGACTTGATCGACGATGAACGCATCAGCGTGTTCGGCACCAGCCCCAGGTTCCTCGCGACCCTGGAAAGCAGCGGCGTCAAACCCCGCGACAGTCATGATCTGGGCAGCCTCAAGACGCTGCTGTGTACCGGTTCAGCGCTATCGCCGCAAAGCTATGACTTCGTCTATCACGACTTCAAACGAGATGTGTGTCTGGCGTCGATGTCGGGCGGCACCGATATCGTCTCGTGTTTCGTCAATGGCAACCCGCTGTCGCCAGTGCGGCGCGGCGAGAACATGGGCAAGAGTCTGGGCATGGCGGTTGAAGTCTGGAACGACGCCGGCCAGCCGGTGATTGGCGAAAAAGGTGAACTGGTCTGCACCCGGCATTTCCCGGCCATGCCGATCGGCCTGTGGAATGACCCGGACGGAACGAAACTGCGGCAGTCGTATTTCAGCCTGTTTCCCGGGGTCTGGGCACAGGGCGATTACGCCGAACAACGGCCTCATGGCGGGATGCTGATTCATGGCCGCTCGGATGCCGTGCTCAATCCCGGCGGTGTGCGCATCGGCACGGCAGAGATCTACCGTCAGGTTGAGAAAGTCGTTGAAGTGCTGGACAGCGTCGCCATCGGTCAGCAGTGGCAGGATGACGTGCGGGTTGTGCTGTTTGTCAGGTTGCGCGCAGGGCTGGAACTGGATGAAGCACTGGAGCAGCGCATCCGTCAGGTAATCCGCGCCAATACCACCCCAAGGCATGTACCGGCGAAGATTGTGGTGGTGACAGACATTCCGCGCACCATCAGCGGCAAGGTTGTCGAATTGGCCGTGCGCGAGGTGGTGCATGGACGCCCGGTGAAAAATACTGATGCACTGGCCAATCCCGAAGCGCTGGAGCAGTTTCGGGATCGGTGGGAACTCACGGAGTAAATGCTGCCGAGTGACAATGCCTTGCGCCGGAGTGGACATTGATGAAAATCAATCGCTATTCAGTTCAATGAGCACTTCGCGGTCGATAGTACGACCCACGTTATTTGCGACCGCAGCGTTCAATATCCCAATGTTCTTGAAATACGCAGTGGCATCTGTCTCCACCTGACTGAGCAGAGCGGTTAAAAGCGCAAAGGAGTCTGCATTCAAACGAGCCTCCGTTGCATTGTGGAAACCTCCTCCCGATTTTGGCAGGCGCCCCGCCGCAAGATTCAGCAAAGGTGCCACATTCAAAACGGGGTTGTTGGCTCGGACGGAAGCTGGCGCCGAGGCAATGTCCGTTTTTCCGGTACCGGCACGAAACATCTCATGGAGCAGGTCATCGGCTATTTCACCATAATTAAAAACGGCTGCATTGAAACGGCCATTGAGGTTCTGGTTATTGATGTTCAGGAATTGAACATTCCCCCTCTCGTGTAGACCGGTCTTCTTCCATTCGCTGTATTGGCTCTGACTGACCTCGATAGTTTGATCATCCACCTTGGCACTGTGCAGCACGAAATTGCTTACGGACGTGTTGTAGACGTTTAACCGGACAGCGGTCAGTAGCGTCATAAGTTCGTCGCGCCCTCCTATCGTGCTGCCTAAAAACAGTCCAATGACAAGATCGGTCTTGGTATTGAGTTTCGGTCTATTGAGAACGTTGAAAGCCGCATCCACCTTTTCGCGCACAATCGGCAGACTTTGCTGAACGATATGGCGTGTGTAGCTTTCAGGCCGGACGTTAGGCACGGTAAATGCCTGCTGGAACTGGAAGCCTTCCAGTTTTTTGCCCCACGGGGTACCGCGACTGCTGATCGCATACCATTGACTGTTTCTGTTCAGCGCGCAGACGTTCAGCGCATTAACCGCATTGGCACGAGGTCTCCATGTACCTTGGCCGGCTTGAGGCAAACTCGCCAACTGAATAAAGTCCACGGATTGACGCCTGCCGGTCAATCTATGCAGCTGGGAGGTAGCCGTTTCCAGCAACTTGACGCCCTGCCTGCTCAATTCAAGCCCGTTTTTTAAAACTGACTTGGTCGCCAGGTAACCGGCTGTCGGTAAACCATCGATAGGGTTCAATATCGACACTGTCAGTTTCAGCGAGTACTTCAAGACACTGGACGATTTCGCCGTCAGCGACACTGTTCTAGCTGCAATCGCGAGGATTTTCGACGGGGCACCCAAGACCGTGAAAAAGATACCGATCGCGTCCATTGTGCACGCGTAAATTCCATCGACAATCCTGTCCTGCTCACCCGACGCGAGGTCTTCAATGCATCTTTTAAAAGGCACGACCAAATCAATTATGTAGGTGACCCATTCATCTGTTTTTTTGGTGAGCGTTTCCCTTTCCGTGAGTTCGGTAAAGGCCAATATCATTTCATCGACGCTTCCAACGGGGCGATGGGTAATCACGAACTGCGCGATATTATTTATATGTGTACTCATGAAAAATTGATAAAGACTGTGTTTGCCTCTCGGGACCACCGCCGGCGCTGAAAGAGTACCCAATTTTTCGATGACCATTTTATCAGAGGCATTAGGACGTGGACGCGCGCCCTGCATATAGCTTTGAAAATCCGTCGGTACATTGTGGGTTTCAGGAAGTGGAAAAAAGGCATCATTGTCATTGCCTTCGAATTCCAGCCTGGCCGGCATCGTCATTTTTTGCGTTGCCAGTACTAATTCACCCAAGGCGTCGTTTCTTCGACATTCGCCCAAGAGACTAAACACCTCATAGCACAGCGTTTTATTTTCACCGTAAGACGCGATCATAATCACCGCAAACCGGCCCCTCGCCTGATCTTTCTTCGCTTGTACCTCAACGTTCTTCGGTCCCTTATTAGCTACGCCTACCAAGTTGTAGTTAGTGTTGGGATAGACAAGTTCAGCGACTGGTGCGCGCACGGTGAAAAATGTGACTTTGCTTTTAGCGAAAACATCACGATCCTGCTTTGGCATGCCAGCCAATGCCAGCTTTATATTGGAAGCTATCGCGCTGTGAAGACTCTGATGATACTGCCGCACCTCGTTTTCAAAAACGCTCTGATTGTTTGCCAGCCCCGTTAACCGGGGATATTGGCTAAGGATGTGCGGCGTTTTATTCCAATCCCATGCCCCCGAAGTCAACTCTCCCTCGATGTGCAAATCCAGCATGGACACCCTTGCACTGGAAAAAGTCTCAGGCCGAAGCAGCGGTTCTTCAAGAAACTCACATTCCGGCGCCGCTTGCTGCAATGCTGCCAACGCCAGTTTTTTCCGATTGGGCACAGGTGTGGAGAAAGCTTTCACGCCGTTTACCAGCGTAGCCACGTGTCGTTGATAAGCTTCCATGGCGCGTTGGGCGGCGTTTGCAGTGGATACAGTCAAATCAGTCTGAGTGATCACTTCGTTTAATAGCGCCCAATCGATGATGACATCAATGGCTGCCAAACCTTGAAGTTGCTCCAAGGCATTACTGATCGACCCCATGTCGGCAAAATGCATGACGTCCTCGTAGTTAAAGAAACGTGAAGCTCCCTTGACACTAAGTTCGATCATGCCGACTGCCTGAGAAAACGTTACCCAACCGATAGAGCCGACTGTCAGCCACGCAGGAACATCATTGATAAGCAAGCCAGGAGCGGCGTGGGACAAAAGCATGTGCGAGGCCAGTGGCACCAATCTTTGAGAGACCATTCCCTGGTTAACGAGATGGTTTTCAAAATCCTCGCGAATAATTCGCAATTTCTTATCTGCTGCGACGGAAGGACGATAGAGATCATACCCAGCGATAACGTTGCGCTGTCTTTCCTCACCAATGAACGGATCAAGTTGGAGAAGAATGGCCGTGTAGAGAATTTGCGCGTAGTCGTTGCCGTCACACACCTCGTCCGTCCGGGCGCCCCACCAACTCAATCCCTCAATGTACTTCTTCGCCAATCCGTAGGAGAAATCATGATGCACGAGTTCGTCTATGATCTCATCGGCGGTTTCCCGATGGACACCACTGTGAAGAACCGGATTCACGTTTTCATACAACATACTCAGCAGACTCTTGCCTGCGGGAACGAGTTTTTCAGTCAACGCAATGATTTCTTGGCATTCAGACTCGGCCAACGCGACCGCTCCCCCATCGTGGCCGATTAGTTGCTCCCAGTAATAGGCAATCTGCTTGGAATCACGAAACTCCCACTGCAGAAAGGTCAGCAACCGTTCCAACTGCACAACGTCGGCGGGAATGAGCAACCCGTGGAAGCGCAACCATTGAGCATAACTGGCATCATCCTTTACTGAACGTACAGTTCCGCCCGTCAGTTCAGCCCCCTCCTTGATTTTCTTCAGCACCGATTGAGCATGAGGATCAGACTCTATTCTTTGTCGTATGTTTTCAGCGTTACCTCCGTTTTCAATCCATACGTCAAGGCCTGCGCTGGTGACAGTAGCAACGGCATCACGGTGATGATGTTTGATCAGATCCCTCAGCATTTTGCTGAACGGCTCATGCACATAATAGAAAGATGACCCCTCCTGAAGTGTCAGAGTGATTGCATCCATATCAATCAACACAGTATCTCGACGCGCCCTGTATAACGCATAAAAAACTGACGTTATCTTCTTGCGCTCGACCTCATCCCCAAGAATGCACAGCTGATTATCCTGCGCAGCCTGAACAGCACTTCCAACCACATTATTTCTGACTTTCATACATGATCTCAGTTTAAAAATTCGACACCAGAGTCGGCGACACCAACTTTTAAACAGAACGGAACACTGAGCAACCGCTTAGTTATTAATCAACATTTCAAAACAACCAATAAACAGCGTAAAAAAGCACCCAACTCAATCACATTCTCATTCAGCCAACCCCCATTCAGCCGAAGACACCCCCTTCATCTTTTCAACCAAACCCAGCTTGATCCTTAGTCTTAAATTATTTACCGAATCTGCATATTTCAATGCTTCATCAATATCAACAACCCCCTCTTCTACCAAGCGATAAAGTGCCAAATCGAATGTTTGCATCCCTGCTTCTTCCGACTTCTCCATTACACTTTTCAGTTCCCCCAGCTCATTTCCACGAATTAGATCTGCCACCGTCGGCGTGCCCAGCAGTACCTCGACAGCCGCCCTCCTTTGCCCATCAACAGTGCGCACTAACCGCTGCGAGATAAATGCTTTCAGATTATTGCCCAGCGTATGCAATAACTGCGGCCGTCGTTCTTCCGGGAACATGTTGATGATCCGCACCAGTGCCTGATTGGCGTTGTGCGCGTGTAACGTCGAGAGCACCAGATGCCCGGTATCGGCAAATGCCAAGGCATGTTCCATGGTTTCGCGGTCGCGGATTTCGCCGATCAGCACCACATCCGGCGCCTGACGCAGGGTGTTTTTCAAAGCGGCGTGGAAGCTGCGCGTATCGACCCCGACTTCCCGTTGGTTGACGATCGAACGCTGGTGCCGGTGGATGTACTCGATCGGGTCCTCAATGGTGATGATGTGCCCGGTGCTATGGCGGTTGCGGTGGTCGATCAATGCCGCCAGCGAAGTCGACTTGCCCGAATCGGTGGCGCCGACAAACAGGATCAGCCCTTGCTTGAGCATGACGGTGTCGAGCAGTACCGGCGGCAGTTTCAGGTCAGCGAAACGCGGGATGTCGAGTTTGACGTTGCGGATAACAATCGACACATCGTTGCGCTGTTTGAAGATGTTCACGCGAAAACGGCCGACGCCCGTTCGCGAAATCGCCAGGTTCATTTCCAGATCCCGGTCGAACTCCCGTCGTTGCTCGGCGTCCATCAGGGAGGCGGCGATGGCGGCGGTTTCACCGATCTTGAAAGGCTGCTCGCTCAACGCCGTGAGCACGCCGTCGATCCGCGCGCTGGGCGGTGCGCCCGTGGACAGGAACAGATCCGAACCGTTTTTATTGGACAAAACTGACAACAGTGCATCGATTTCCATGGCAAAAAGCACCCGCGAAGCATTCAATGAACAGAAAATGGCCTGCGCCTGACGCAGTTCAACTGCAACAATGATAGACGTCGCCTCACCGAACCACGCTCAGGACTGATGCAATGAATGCTGTACCGAACACCGACGACGCGCAGGCACTGATTGCCCGCACCGACTGGAGTCGCGGCCCGCTGGGTGCTGCTGGCAACTGGCCGCAGAGCCTGCGCACGGCGGTGGACATCGTGATTCACTCGCCCATGCCGATGCTGTTGTTGTGGGGCCCGCAACTCACGCAGATCTACAACAACGGGTTCGCCCTGCTCGCCGGGCACAAGCATCCGCACGCTTTCGGACAGCCTGCGCATCAGATCTGGCCAGAACTTCAAGAGTTTACCGACCCCATTTACAGAGCAGTCCTACAAGGCCAGGTGCGCACCTACAGCGAAAGACGCTTCACTCTGCAACGTGACGGTAAAGAGTCCGACTTCTGGCTGGATCTGACCTATAGCCCGATCCGCGATGAAACCGCGCAAGTGGCCGGCATCCTGGTCACCGCCATCGAAACCAACGAACGCCGGCGCATCGCCCTGGAACTGCAGCGACGCTCCGAAGAAAGCCTCAAGGCCCAACGGGAAACCGAGGAACGTCTGCAACTGGCCCTCGCCGCGACCGATGCCGTCGGCACCTGGGATTGGGACATCGGCGAAGATCGCTTTATCGCCGATGCCCATTTCGCTCAGTTACATGGCGTCGATCCCGGCCTCGCCGGCCAGTTGCCAATCAGCGATTACTTGCAGGGCGTACACCCGGAAGACCGCGCGATGGTCGCGCGCAGCATCAAACACTGCATCACCTACGGCACCGAATACGCTGAGGAATATCGTTTGCTGCAGGCCGATGGCGAGGTGCGCTGGGTGTTCGCTCGCGGGCGCTGCTACAAGGATCATCACGGCCGGCCCGTGCGATTTCTCGGTGCGGCGCTGGACCTGACCGAGCGTAAACACACCGAACAGGCGTTGCGCCAGAGCCAGACCGAACTGCAACTGATCATCAACGCCATGCCGATCCTGATCAGTTACGTCGACCGTGAAGAACGCTTTCGCCTGAACAACGCGGCCTATCTGGACTGGTACGGCCTCACGCCACAGGAACTCTACGGGCGCACGATTCGCGAAGTCATCGGTGAAGAAGCGTATTTCCTGCGCCTGCCTTACATTGCCGAGGCGCTGGCCGGCAGACCGTGCTCATTCAGCCTCTACACCCCGCACCGCGATGGCAGCAGTCGCCACGCGCTGATGAATTACCTGCCACGTTACGGTGCGGACGGCGCCGTCAACGGTTTCTATATCTTTGTCATCGACGAGACCGAGCGCAAGAAAACCGAAGAGGCCTTGCGCAATCTCAACGAAACCCTTGAAGAACGGGTCGGCGCCCGCACCGAACAATTGGCCCAGGCCAACCAGCGTTTGCAGAACGAGATGTTCGAACGCGAGCGCGCCGAAGATGCCTTGCGCCACGCGCAGAAGATGGAGGCCGTCGGTCAACTGACTGGCGGCATCGCCCACGACTTCAACAACATGCTCACCGGCATCATCGGCAGCCTCGATTTGATGCAGCGCTACATCGCCAATGGCCGGGCTGACGAGATTGGTCGTTTTACCGAAGCGGCGGTGTCATCGGCCAACCGTGCAGCGGCGCTGACCCACCGTTTGCTGGCGTTTTCACGGCGTCAGTCGCTGGATCGCAAAACCCTCAACGTCAATGAACTGGTGCATTCGCTGGAGGATCTGATCCGCCGCACCAAGGGCGATCCGATCGAACTCACCCTGCGTCTGGCGGAAAATGTGTGGCCGGTCAGCACCGACGTCAGCCAATTGGAAAACGCCCTGCTCAATCTGGTCATCAATGCCCGCGACGCGATGCCTGATGGCGGCGAGTTGTTGATCGAGACCGCCAACGTCTATCTCGACGGCAGTGACATCACCACGCTGGAACCGGTCAAGGCCGGCGATTACCTGATGCTGGCAGTCAGCGACAACGGCACCGGCATGACGCCATCGGTGCGGTCCAAGGCATTCGATCCGTTCTTCACCACCAAGCCCATCGGCCAGGGGACCGGGCTGGGGCTGTCGATGATTTACGGGTTTGCCCAGCAGTCCGGTGGCCACGTCAGCCTCGACAGCCTGCCAGGCCAGGGCACTTGCGTGCGGTTGTACTTGCCGCGCTTGTACGGCGTCGAACCGGAACGGCCGGCCATCGTGCCTCCTGCACAGGCGCCGACAACGGCAACCGGTGAAACCGTGGTGGTGGTCGAAGATGACCCGGCGGTGCGCATGCTGGTGCTCGACCTGCTCCGGGAGTTGGGTTATCAAGCCTACGAAGCCGAGGATGCGAAGACCGCCCTGCCCCTGCTGGAATCGGATCTGCGGGTGGACCTGCTGGTCACCGATGTCGGCCTGCCCGGCATGAATGGCCGGCAACTGGCGGAAATCGCCCGCCAGCATCGGCCGGGCCTCAAGGTGCTGTTCATGACCGGTTATGCGCAGAAAGCCGCCGAGCGTCAGGGGTTTCTCGAGGATGGCATGGACATGGTCGCCAAACCGTTTGCCATTGAGCTGCTGGCCAGCAAGATCCGCACGATGATCAGCCAAACTCCGTGACTTGAGGCATAATCCGCGCCCCGCCGTCACCCCGTTATCAGGTACCGCACGATGAAAGCCCAAGCCCGCCACATTCTGGTGAAAACCGCCGAAGAGGCCGAACAGCTCAAACAACGCATCGCCAAGGGTGAAGCGTTTGATGTGCTGGCGAAGAAATTTTCGACCTGCCCGTCCGGCAAGCGCGGCGGCGATCTGGGTGAAGTGCGGCCGGGGCAGATGGTCGGGGCGATTGATGCGGTGATTTTCAAGAAACCGCTGCGCACGGTGCATGGGCCGATCAAGAGCAAGTTCGGTTATCACCTGGTGCAGGTGTTTTATCGGGATTGAGTGGTTGGCTTTAAGACCCTATCGCGAGCAGGCTCACTCCTACAGGGGAACGCATTTCAATTGTAGGAGTGAGCCTGCTCGCGATCGATTGCGCAGCAAGCGGCCATTCAAGCCTGTTTCGGAATCAATGCACCCGGTACTTGAATCACCTTGCTGGCCAGCAGGTGTCCGGCCTGCGCAGCCTCGGCCGGACTCCCTCCCAGCAATCGACTGGCCAGATACGCCGCACTGAACGAATCCCCCGCCGCCGTGGTGTCCACCACTTTTTCGACCTTCTGCGCCGGCACCTCGAATGACTCGTCATCACAGCGAATCAAACAGGCTTCGCCGCCACGCTTGAGCACCACTTCCGGCGTGCCGAACTGCGCATAAGCGGCAAACACCGCCGCGCAATCGGCAAAACCAAACAGCGCCTGCTCGTCATCCACCGTCAATAACGCCAGATCAACGTAGGGCAATACGCTGCGATACGCCGCCCGCGCGTCTTCGACAGTGGCCCACAGGCGTGGCCGGTAATTGTTGTCGAAGACGATGCGCGCATCACGCTGCCGCGCCTCGATGAGGGTCTGGATCAGTTTTTCCCGGCCCAGCGCACCGAGCACCGCCAGAGTAATGCCGCTGAAATACAGCACATCGTAATCCGGCAACGCGGCCAGAATCGGTTCGGCAGCCGGCGTGGTGAAACAGTCGCGAACCGCCGCTTCGTTACGCCAGTAGAGGAAACGCCGCTCGCCGTTGGCGTCGGTCTGGATGCAGTAAAGTCCCGGCAGGCGACCCGGTAGACGTTGCACCAGATCGAGACCAATGCCTTCATCGGACCAGATCTGGCACATGGCATCGCTGAAGCTGTCGTCGCCCAGTGCGGTGACGTAATCGACCTGGGCCTTCTCGCCCATCGCGCGGGACAGATACACCGCAGTGTTGAGGGTGTCGCCGCCGAAGCTTTGTTGCAGGCTGCCGTCGGCGCGTTGCTGCAGTTCGATCATGCATTCGCCGATCAGGGCGATGCGCGGGGTGTTCGGGCCCAGGGGGCTGAGGGTGTTCATCTTGTGCTGTCTCTGTTGATGCGCGGGTGTCTGGACTGGCGCCTTCGCGAGCAAGCTCGCTCCCACACTTGGAATGCATTCCCCTGTGGGAGCGAGCCTGCTCGCGAAGGCCGCAACTCGATCTCAAGCTTTAGAAACAGGTCTCCATGCTCTCGATCACCGACAACTCTTCATCCACCAACAACCCCACACGCCACTTGTCGAACGTCAGGCACGGGTGCGACGTACCAAAAGAAATGATGTCACCCACACGCAGCTCCACGCCCGGCGCCACGGTCATGAACGCGTGCTGGTCCATCACCGCCGTGACCTTGCACGCGCCAACGTCTTCGCCCACTGCCGGCACCACGCCTGCCTTGTAGCGTAGCAACGGCACCGGCAAACCGGCATCGAACGCGACATCACGCTTGCCCAGCGCGATCACCGCAAAACCCGGCTCTGGCAGCGACTGCACGTGTGCCCAGACTTCCAGCGCCGGACGCAAACCTTCGTGCAGATCACTGCGGCGGTCGAGCACGCAGCACTGCGCCTCTTTGTAGATGCCATGGTCATGGGCCACGTAACTGCCCGGGCGCAACACGCTGAGAAAACGCCCGGCGGCGTTCTGAGCTTCGAACGATTCGGCGATCAGGTCGTACCACGCCGAACCCGAGGCAGTGATGATCGGCTTGGCGATGGCCAACGCGCCGCTGTCCTGCAGCTGCACCGCCAGACGCACCAACGACGCGGCAAATTCACGAATGCCGCTGACCGCGTGATCGCCGTGAATCACCCCTTCGTAACCTTCGATGCCAGTCAGGGCCAGCGCCGGTTGCGCGTTGATCGCCTTGGCCAGTTCGATCACGTCCTGCTCGCTGCGGCAACCACAACGTCCGCCGACCACGCCGTATTCGATCATCACGTTCAGCTTCACGCCGCGCGAGGCGAAGTAGGCGCCGAGATCGGCGACGTTATCCGGATGATCGACCATGCAATAGAAATCGAACGACGGATCGGCCAGCAGATCGGCAATCAGGGCCATGTTCGGTGTGCCGACCAATTGGTTGGCCATCAGCACGCGGCGCACACCGTGGGCGTAAGCGGCGCGGGTCTGGGTGGCGCTGGCGAGGGTAATGCCCCACGCGCCGGCGTCGAGCTGTCGCTTGAACAGTGCTGGCGTCATGCTGGTCTTGCCGTGGGGCGCGAGTTCCGCACCGCTGTCGCTGACAAACTTCTGCATCCAGCGGATGTTGTGCTCCAGTGCCTGGCGGTGCAGCACCAGCGCCGGCAGGCTGACGTCGCGTACCAGCTGCGCGCCGATGGCGGCGTCGCCTTTTTCCCCAGCAGTATTGATGGCAGTCGTCATGGTCGAACTCCTCACTTTTTTCGCGGCCGCAGGCGGCCGCGGTTATTCGTTGATCCGCCGGGCGAGGCTGTTGGCGCTCTCGATCAGCACCCGGCGATAGTCGTTGTAATTGTTCTTCGCATCGGCCCGTGGGGCGACGATGCA
Source organism: Pseudomonas sp. AIG (assembly GCF_977020205.1). Lineage (NCBI taxonomy): Bacteria > Pseudomonadati > Pseudomonadota > Gammaproteobacteria > Pseudomonadales > Pseudomonadaceae > Pseudomonas > Pseudomonas sp. AIG. The sequence continues at coordinate 147,783 of NZ_CDROCK010000008.1, forward strand.
CAGGGTGCAAATCGCGATGCCATTGCGGTCTTTGACCGGCGCGGCGAAGCAATGGGTAAAGGTGTCGGCGACGCTGTCGAAGGAGAAAAATCCATCGATGCCGGCCTGACGGATTTCCGCGAGAAAACGCTCCAGTGGCAAACGCTCGCCGTCGGGCAGGATGTAGTCGTCTTCGTCGATCAGGTCGATGATCTGCTGGTCGCTCAAGTGCGCGAGCAGCAGACGTCCGGAAGCCGTCCACGGGATTGGCGCGTTTTCGCCGATGTCGGAGGAAATGCGGAAATGCCGCTCGCCCTCCTTCATCAATGCCACCGTGTATTTGCGCCCGTTGAGCAGGCACATCTGCGCGGTTTCATGGGTCTGGCTGACGATCTCCTGCAAGGCGTGATCGGCCTCGCGGCTGAGGTCGAAGTGACGTAGATGCGCCTGACCGAGGAAATACAACTGCCGGCCCAGATAGACATGACCGTCCTTGCCCACCGGTTCCAGAATCCGTCGTTCGAGCAACGAGGCGACCAGTTCGTAGACAGTGGATTTCGGGCTGCCGATGCCGTTGGCGATGTCGTTCGGCCGCAACGGCTGACCGATTTCCTTGAGGAAATCGAGGATATCGAACGCCCGGTCCAGACCGCGGGCCCGGCGCTTGATGGTGTCTTCGGTCATTTCAGTGGTTCCCATTCAAAGTCGCCGGGAGTTTACCGCTAATGATCGTTCCCATGCTCCGCGTGGGAACGCAGCCCGGGACGCTCTGCGTCCCTTGGAACGCGGAGCGTTCCGTGAGGCATTCCCACGCAGAGCGTGGGAACGATCATGTGTAGTTCAAGCCTTTTTCTTGTACGCGATGCAGTCGATCTCGACCTTGCAGTCAACCATCATGCTCGCCTGCACACAGGCCCGCGCCGGTGCGTGCTCAGGCGTGAAGTACTCGCCGAAGACCTTGTTGAAACTGCTGAAATCCCGCGGATCATCCAGCCACACGCCGACACGCACCACGTCTTCCAGGCCATACCCGGCTTCTTCGAGAATCGCGATCAGGTTCTTCATGGTCTGGTGGGTCTGTTCGACGATGCCGCCGACAATGATCTCGCCATCCACTGCCGGTACCTGGCCGGACACATGCAGCCAGCCATCCGCTTCAACAGCGCGAGCGAATGGCCGTGGCTGGCCGCCAGCGGCGGTGCTGCCGGTGCCGTAACGCGTAATGCTCATGGGTGTTTCTCCTGATTACAAAACGAAAAATTAAAACCGCGTGCTTTTCAGAAACTCAGCCAGACGCGGCGATTGCGGGCGTTCGAACAGATCCTTGGGAGGCCCCTGCTCTTCGATCCGTCCCTGATTCATGAAAACGATTTTGTCCGAAACCTCGAAGGCGAAACGCATCTCGTGGGTCACCAGCAACATGGTCATGCCGTCTTCGGCCAGGCCCTTGATCACGTTGAGCACTTCGCCGACCAGCTCCGGATCGAGGGCCGAGGTGACCTCATCGAACAGCATCAGACTCGGGTTCATCGCAATCGCCCGGGCAATCGCCACGCGCTGCTGCTGACCGCCGGACAACTGACCGGGAAAGTGATTGCGCCGCTCCAGCAGGCCAACGCGCTCCAGCCATTTCTCGGCGAGCGCCACGGCTTCGTCCTTGTGCATTTTCTTCACCTTGAGCAGGCCCAGGGTGACGTTCTGCAATGCGCTCAGGTGCGGGAACAGATTGAATTGCTGGAACGCCATACCCGTCATCGCACGATGCCGGGCGATGACTTTTTCCGCATGGCGCACACGCTTGCCGTTGACCTCGTCGTAACCGATGGATTCACCGTCGAGCAGGATCTGCCCGCCCTGGAACTCTTCGAGCATGTTCACGCAACGCAGCAGCGTGGTCTTGCCCGAACCGCTGGAGCCGATCAGCGTGACCACGTTGCCGCGCTGCATGCTCAGGTCGACACCTTTGAGCACTTCGACCGCGCCGTACTGTTTGTGCAGGCCGCGAATGTCCAGCAACGCCTGAGGCTGTGGGGAAACTTGAGCTTGAGTCATGGCAAGGCCACCCGCTTTTCAATGTGCCGGCCGAGTAATTCGATGCCGTAGTTGATGACGAAGAACAGAAAACCGGCGAACAGGTAGAACTGCAGGGTCATGAAGTTCCGGGCGATGATCTGTTGGGTGCTGAGGAGCAATTCGGCAACGCCGATCACCGAGAGCAAGGTCGAAGCCTTGACGATTTCGGTGGACGAGTTGACCCAGGTCGGCAGGATCTGCCGCAGCGCCTGAGGCAACAGCACGTAGCCAAGGGATTGGTAGAACGTCAGACCGATGGCCTGGCTCGCTTCCATCTGCCCGCGCGGCAGTGCTTGCAGCGCGCCGCGAACAATCTCGGCAACGTGGGAGCCGCAAAACAGCGTCAGCCCCAAGGCCCCGGCCTGAAACGCGCTGATCTGCCAGCCGAGTGCCGGCGCCATATAGAAGCAGGCCAGCACCAGCACAAACACCGGCGTGCCGCGAATCAGATCGACGTAGAAGCGGAACGGCGCGCGCATCCAGAACTTGCCGTACGTCAGCACCAGACCGGCAACCACGCCGAGCATCGTGCCGAGCAGAATCGCCAGCGCCGACACTTGCACACTGGTCAAAAAGCCCTGCCACAGCGGCTCGCGCGCGACCCACAATTCATGTAACCAACTGGGAGATTCGTACATCGCAGCCTCCTATCGGCGGATTGCCAGACTCTGCTCGAGGTAGCGCAGCAGCATGGCAATGAGGTAACAGGCCGCGACATACAACGCCGTGGTCACCAGCCAGGTTTCAATCACCCGGTAGCTTTCGACGTTGATCTTGCGCGCGTAATAGGTCAGCTCCGGCACTGCAATCGCAGCGGCCAGGGAGGTGTCCTTGAACAGCGAAATGAAGTTGTTCGACAACGCCGGCAAGACGTTGCGCAGCATCACCGGCACGGTGACGTAGGCCTTGACCTGCCACTCGCCGAGCCCGATCGCCAGCCCGGCTTCGCGCTGCCCTTTGGGGATGCTCAACAACCCGCCACGGAACACTTCAGTCAGGTACGCACCGGCATACAGCGACAGGGTGATGATGAACGACGGGATCTTGTCCAGCCGAATCCCCAAACTCGGCAGCGCAAAGTAGATCAACAGAATTAACACCAGAATCGGCGTGTTACGCACCACCGTGACGTACACCGAAGCCAGCACCCGCAAGGCGCGATGCTTGGAGAGCAAGGCAAACGCCATCAGCAGGCCGATCACACAGCCGATGGCGATCGACACCAGTGCCAGCTCGAGACCCAGACCGAGCCCCGCCAACAAGGTGTCGAAATCGCGCCACACGGCGGCAAAATTCAACTGATAGTTCATGGTCAGCAGTACCTTGAGCGGGGCGACGTGCATCGCCCCACTCTCACGGGATCATTTGAATTCGACTGGGAAACCGATGGCTGGGGAAGGCAGATCTACACCGAACCATTGTTTGAACGAGGCGGCGTAGGTCGGGAATTCCACGCCGGTCATGGCTTCATGCAAAGCCGTGTTGACGAAGTTCAGCCAATCCTGATCGCCGCGTTTAACCGCACAGGCGTAGGTCTGCGGGCTCCACGCATAGCTAGGGCTGCGATAGCGGCCAGGGTTCTGCACCATCAGGTATTTGACCGAGGACTGGTCGGTGGCGGCGGCATCGGCACGACCGGAGTTCACCGCCTGATACATCAAATCGACGCTGTCGTATTGATCGACCTTGGCCTTCGGCAAGGCCTGATGCACCAATTCTTCGGCGTAGACGTTTTGCAGCACGGCCACGGTGACGCTGTCGCCGGCGGCTTGCAGGTCTTCGATTTCCTTGTACTTGCTGTTGTTCGGCAACAGCAGGCCGACGCCTTCGCGGTAGTACGGCAGCGTGAACGCCACTTGCTGCGCACGGCTGGCGGTGACGGTGATGAACTGGCAGCTCATGTCGACTTTGTCGGTGAGCAGATTGGGAATCCGCGCATCGGACGACTGTACGACGAACTCGACTTTGCTCGGGTCGTTGAACAGACCTTTGGCGACGATTCTGGCGATGTCGATATCAAAGCCCTGCAACTTGCCGTCCGCGCCCTGAAAGTGCCACGGCGCATTGGTGCTGCCAGTGCCGACAATCAATTTGCCACGGGCCAGAACACTGTCGAGCTTGCTATCGGCTGCCTGGGCCAGGCCCATGACAGCGGACGAAGCCGCAAAAACAAAAACACATGCTTTGAACAACGAAGGACGGCGATGCATGGCAAGCACTCCAGAATGGTGTTTATTCCGCTATACCGGAACACGGTTTGTTACTACGGAATAGACAGCAGAAAGTGTGCCATAGCTTTGGCAATAAAACCCAGGTCTTCGGAAACATTAATCGGTTCAACAAGTTAGCCCGCGGATCTGCGCGCGACTATTGCCAGTAGAAGTTTGACCTTCGCTACTGAAGGCAACGGATTGGGAAGTAACGTCACATTTAAGGGCGTGTGCGCGACCGATTCATGCACAGATAAAGCATTGAATCGGACTTGGAAAATGGCTTGATCGCAAGTGACCGCTCATCGGATTTACCGCTCGACCTGTCAGAGTTGACAGTTGTTGACCGGTGAATTGATAGGCCTACTGGTCCGGACCGAACGGGTCAGGAACCGAACTTAAAATCTCAATAAGGACTTTTGAAATGGCCAATCTGATTAAAAATGGTGATTTTGCCAATCAAGGCGATCACTGGACAGCAACAACCCCGAATAACGTCAGTTACGTAAATGGTCACTGCATAATCGCGCCTCCTGACTCCATTAGTCAGGACGTTCTCCTGGGTAGCGAGGGCGGCGGGAAATTCATGATCTCGGCAAGAATGAAAACACTGCATGGCTATGCGGGCCGCATCACTGTGCAACCCCATCCGACAGGCAACCCGGTTCAACTTGACGTCGGAGGTAACCAAGGCTGGACGATCAAGTTCCAAGAGTTCGACGCCCCTCTCGCGACACTCAAATTCACGGTGAAGGTAGAGTGCAATGACGGTACGTTTGATGAACTTGGCTCTTATTTCAGCGATTTAACGCTAGCCAAGTTGCTCTGAGCCAATACTCTTGAAAGCGAGCTTTCATCTCGTGACGGCTCGCTTTTTTCGTGAACCACTGCATTCCGAAAAGGGAGTTTCCAATGCACTCGACAACCCCTTTCGCAGCCTTGCCTGCCACCTATCGAAAAACGCTGAAAACCTGGCGCCCGGTGATTCTGTATTTCGCCAACGAACACTGCCCCGCCTGCGAATGGGCCGGGCCGATCTTTCGCCAGACGGCCGAGCCATACCGGCATCGCGCCAATATCTACATGCTCAATAACAGCGAGTCCCCGCGCCACCCGCTGGTCACCGGCACGCCCACTGTGCTGTTTTACAAGAACGGCAGACTGGTGAAAAAACTCAAGGGCATCAGCTCTGAAGAAACCCTCGCACGGGATTTCTCCGAGCATATTGGCAAGACCAAAGCGCCCGTTGCCGTCCGCAAACAAACGCATGATCTGCCCTGGCTGCGGCAGACCCTTCGTACTTTGCGCACCGTTGCACGTGCGCGTCTGCGGAGTCAGTACTGAACAGGCTGAAGGTTCCGAAGCAGCGTTAACCAAAAAGTATCAGGGAGAGATAGGACATGACGAATTTGATCAGGAATGGCGAGTTCTACGAAGGCGAAAAAGACTGGTCCGTGAGCCATCCAGAGCACGTGAAATTCAACGAGGATGACTGCAAGATCACTTCACCCGGATACATCAGTCAGGACGTCATTTTCCAATCTGAAGCCGAAGAATATGCGCTGTCCGCCAGAATGAAGACTGAATCCGGCTCCACGGCTCGCGTGATATTGACGCTACATCCTGCTGGCGACGAACTTGAGTTGGCGCTGACAGACGATCCAAACTGGCAAGTGCGAACCGACTGGATCCTCGCGCCAGTTGGCACGACCGGAGCCACGGTCAGACTCCACACAGACGGAGCAATCGGCGTCGCCGCCGCACAATTTGGCAGTCTGACGCTAATGAGTCTGGATACTAGAAAATCGATAAACACTCTAGAGCGAATCGTGGCGTGGTGGAGATCCCTGTTCGGTGCCAGAGGATAAATCCAGCGTGTCAGGCAACGGACGTCCTTTGGAAATCTATTTCAGCGCTTGGCAGCCTCTGTATAGATTTCGCCTCGCGCTCGCTTGCCAACGGCTATCACCGTGACAATCAATACTTCATCCTTGACGCGATACACCATGCGATACCCGGCGCTTCGCAGCTTTATTTTGTATGCGTTACCCAGGCCTTTGAGCCGATCCGCGGGTACATGTGGATTAAGCAGCCGCTCCGCCTAATGCCGATCAGTTAAGACTCTTTGCTTGACCTTTGGCCGCAAGAAATCAAAA